>NZ_LFCV01000047.1 GCF_001037465.1 Xenorhabdus khoisanae | reverse complement strand
CTATTGTTCTTTTTATTTCCAAAGATAAATCTTCAAAATCACTCATTTCTATACTGCCTCAAAAATAAAGATATATAATTTTAATATATCGTCTGATGATGATTATCTAATATTATGCATCATAATGTTCTTTTGGAGTAGGAGCGACAGCAATTTCAATTAATTATTTATTGATTTTACTTATATCCGAATAATGTTGGTCATCTTCTCGGATAACCGATATGTGTATAAACAGAATTTTTCCTAACCAGAATGTAGAAGGTTTTCTATGAAACAATCATTCTTTACTGACAGATAGAACACCGCCGTTCTCAAGCAGAATACTAGTCCCTAAGTTGTGCGAGTATCTGCTTCTATAAACTAGCGACATGGACGCGGCACTGATGAGTTAGCTCAAAGAGTTTGAAGAGAAAAATCTTCACCTAGAAAAGATGTGAATCACCATAGATGATTCTATCATTTCCTAGCACGAAACTTCTCATGACGACATAATATAGAGACTAGTCGGTTGATCTTGTTTTTTTATGTGAACTAGTGCTATGAATGTCCGCTTCACGCCCTGAGACATTCGACAAGATTTTTATTTGTTAAGCAAAGCCGACTGTCATATTTGCTTGAACTCAGAGTAGAAAAAATATCAGATCTCATCTGGACAGCACATAACACAAAAAGTTAAGCGTTTATACTGATTCGCTTATTGAAGCTGTTAAACCAATCAGTTAAAGTAGCCCCGCCATTAGCAAAATCTAATGGTCAAGGATTATCACCCTTGAAGATCAACCACTGGTAGGATGTTTCTGCCAGTGTGTCTGCTATCGCCCTTTCTATGGCGGTTCAGGCAGGGGAGGCTTACGCCTCGCCGGAAGTTGATCCCGGTTGTGATAACCCTGTCTGAATCGCCACCATCAATATTAATTAATGGAAGGGGTAGCAGGAATGAATAACGTTAAAAATGACTGGCATCAAGCCGACATTATCGCAGCATTGCGTAAGCGTGGTACAACCTTAGCTGCTGTTTCTCGTGAGGCGGGACTCAGTTCATCTACACTGGCAAATACACTTAGCCGTCTGTGGCCTAAAGGCGAATGGATTATTGCTAACTATCTTGAAATACATCCCTCTGAAATATGGCCTAGCCGTTATTTTGATCAGCGCGGTCAGCCTATTGAACGAAAGGTTAGAAATAAGCCATAAGATAATCAGCCTATTTTTTGAAAATCGCCGGGAAGATAGCCGTAACGGGGTATCTTCTCACTGCTAGAAACATCCGTAATTCTCATCTCAATATCTCTCAACGAAATACGCTGCGGTCGAAACGTTTAGCTTACTGGCCTTTATAACAAGCCCAATTCTTATTTTCCGTTGGTACTCATGTTGTTCTGTGGGTCTTTGTGCTGAGGGTTTTTCTGTGGGGTAATCGGTGGGGTAATATTAAATAAAAAGGCACTTCCCATATAATGAAAAGTGCCATTTTATCAACAGGTTACTAAGTAAAACTTAGTTCATGCCGTATTTTTTCAGTTTCTTACGCAGAGTGCCACGGTTGATGCCCATCATCAGTGCTGCGCGGGTTTGGTTGCCACGGGTGTATTGCATCACCATGTCCAACAGTGGCTGTTCTACTTCAGCCAGTACCAGCTCATACAGGTCATTAACGTCTTGACCGTTCAGTTGAGCAAAATAGTTCTTCAGTGCTTGTTTAACTGAATCACGCAGAGGTTTTTGAGTTACCTGATCTTGTGAATTTACAGTAGCAACGGTTAGTACATCAGAATTTACGCGTTGTTCGAACATAGTTCTGTCAGCTCTTTTCTTTATTTACGCAAAAATTTTCGAAGTATGCCTCCAACGCCTCCAGCTGTTCGCTGGCATCCTCTATGGCGTTGAATGTGCGCCGAAACTGGTCATCAGGAGCATGTTCCTTGAGATACCAAGATACATGCTTACGTGCAATACGAACTCCTTTGCCTTGACCGTAAAAATCGTGCAGTTCTCGTATATGCTCGTTCATTAAACGCTGCACGTCGCCAAGTGGCATCGGTGGCAGCAGTTCTCCTGTTTCCAGATAATGCTGGATTTCCCGAAAGATCCAGGGTCTTCCCTGAGCAGCGCGGCCTATCATTAGGGCATCAGCCCCAGTGTATTCAAGCACTGCTCTGGCTTTTAGCGGGTCAGTAATGTCGCCATTAGCAATAATTGGTATGGCAACAGTCTGCTTAACTGTCCGTATATTGTCGTACTCAGCCTCGCCATTAAACAGGCAAGCTCGTGTCCTGCCATGTATCGTAAGAGCCTGAATACCACAACGCTCGGCCAATTGGGCAATTTCTATACAGTTGCGTTCTTCCGGTGACCATCCTGTGCGAATCTTCAAAGTAACAGGCACATCAACCGCATTGACTACCGCAGAAAGGATTTTTTCAACCAGTTCTGGATAACGCAGTAATGCAGAGCCTGCCAGCTTGCGATTCACTTTTTTGGCTGGACACCCCATATTGATATCGATGATTTGAGCGCCATTGTCGACGTTGATTTTCGCCGCCGCCGCCATCTCATCGGGATCACTACCGGCAATTTGTACAGAACGCACTCCGGGTTCGTCGCTATGAACCATACGCAGCCGAGATTTATCCGTCTTCCAAACCTGAGGATTAGAAGAAAGCATTTCTGAGACTGTCATTCCTGCTCCCATATGATAGCAAAGAGATCGAAACGGGCGATCTGTTATGCCTGCCATAGGGGCCGCAATAAGACAGTTTTTCAACTGGTATTGTCCGATACGCATAGGCGAAGAAAGAGTGGTCAACTGTGACTAAGGGCGCGTATATTACGCATTTTTCACAAGATATGAAAGGCCAAACTTTGAGCGAATCGATATTTATAACGGATTTTTTCCAGTTGATTTTTTCAAAAATGGTTAATTATCTTTAAATAACATATGGTTACGCGTTATTGACGAAATTTATTATTACTTATATTTCTAATCACAAAGAGAGCGGATTATCACCAATTGACCTCCTGGGTGATCATTTTAGTGGATAATCTCGCTTTTCCATAGGCATTAAGTGATTATTTTTTAATCCCTGTGATGCGGCACCATTCTTCTTGTTCAGCTATCGGATCGATAATGAATTCATTGTCATAGGCTTGGGCAACTCCTTCAGCCTGACTTGCCAGAACGCCAGACAAGCCCAATAATCCACCTGATTTAGGCAGTGAGCCGATAACAGGGGCAAGTTCACGCAATGGGCCAGCCAGAATGTTGGCAATGGCGATATCGCATTCGAGGTCTTTAGGCTGATCTTTAGATAAATAGAGGGTTAACTGGTCGGATACACCGTTACGTTCAGCGTTATCCCGGCTGGCTTGGATGGCTTGTGGGTCGATATCAATACCGATGGCATGTTTCGCGCCTAATTTCAGGGCTGCGATAGCCAGAATGCCGGAACCACAACCGAAGTCGATAACAGTTTTTCCCGCCAGATCCAAACCATCAAGCCATTGCAGGCACAGTGAAGTGGTTGGGTGAGTTCCTGTCCCGAACGCCAAACCCGGATCAAGCATGACATTGACGGCATCAGGTTCTGGCACTTCGCGCCAGCTAGGGCAAATCCACAGACGCTTGCCAAAACACATTGGGTGGAAGTTGTCCATCCATTCGCGTTCCCAGTCTTTATCTTCCAACTGCTCAATTTTGTGGATGAAGTTCCTGCCCAGTTGTGGAAGCTGTTCCAGTTGGCTTACAACCGCCTTCATATCCATTTCAGCATCGTACAGGCCGATAACGTCGGTATCGCCCCATAAACGGGTTTCGCCCGGCAGAGGCTCAAAAATCGGGGTATCGTGGCTATCTTGAAAAGTGACGGATACTGCGCCACTTTCCATTAGCTCATCACCCAATGCTTCAGCTTGTTGTCCCGTGGTGTTAAGTCTTAATTGTATCCAAGGCATAAAAATTCTCTTTATTGTGGAGATAAAATCACGCTGCGATTATTGAGAGGCAGCGGTTTGTTGTGTGTGTTTATGACCCATCATATTGCCTATTCCGAATGCCAGTAAACTCAGCAACAGTGATGGCACGATGGGATGGAAACCGAGAAGCGGGATATTAAACGTTGCCAGCAGGGTATAGCTTGTGGCACCGATCAGCATCGAACTGATTGCTCCGTGGGCATTGGCTTTTTCCCAGTATAACCCCAGTACCAGCGGCCAAAGGAAAACGGCTTGCAATCCGCCAAATGCCAACAAGTTCAGCCAGATGATCATCTCAGGTGGACGCCATGCTGCCAATAGCAGTAATGCACCTAAAAGTAAGGTGGAATAGCTGGAGATACGTGAGAGTTTTTTCTCTTGGCTGATCTGATGCGGAAACAGGTTTAAATAGAGATCCTTGACGATGGTAGCCGAAGATTGCAGCAGTTGGGCGTTAATCGTGGACATAATCGCAGCCATAGGCGCAGCCAAAAAAATCCCGGCAGCGACAGGCGGCAGTACGGTGATCATCAGGGTTGGGATAACTTGATCGGGGATGGTCAGATCAGGAATGATCGCCCGCCCCAAAGCGCCGGCAAGGTGCATGCCGAACATCAGGATTGCCATGACGATGGTACCGAGAATAATACCGCGATGAACCGCCTTGCTGTCTTTATAGGAAATGCAACGCACAGCGGTGTGTGGCAGCCCGATGACGCCAAAGCAGACCAATACCCAGAAGGACGCCATAAATGGCCCTGTAAGGATATTATCCGCGCCATGGGGAGAAACCAGATTCGGGTCAATGGCACGCAAAGTGGTGACCGCCGCTGACAACCCGCCGGCTTTGTAGATAATGCCTGCCAGCAGTAACACCGTTCCCAGTAGCATCACCAACCCTTGCAAGGCATCATTGAGGACACTGGCCCGAAAGCCGCCAAAAGCGGTATACAGGGCAATTGAAACACCAAAAATCAACAATCCCGTATCGTAAGGGATGCCCGCAGCAGTTTCGAGTAAACGCGCCCCGCCAATGAATTGCACTGTCATTGCACCGACAAAAGCAACCAGCAGGCTTATGCTGGCAAACCAGACCAGAAAACGACTCTGATAGCGCGCATACAGCATATCGTTGAGCGTGACCGCATTGTAACGGCGGGCGAGGATGGCAAATTTTTTCCCCAGTACGCTCAGTGAGAGCCATATTGCTGGCAGTTGGATCAGGGATAACAATACCCAACCGATCCCGTACTTATAAGCGGCGCCGGGGCCACCGATAAATGAGCTGGCACTGATATAGGTGGCTGTAATGGTCATTGCCAGTACAAAACCCCCCATGGAGCGATTACCGAGAAAATACTCATTCAGGAATTCGCCTGTTTGTCGGCGGCGATAGGCATAGATTGACAGTATGAAAACCAATACCAGATATCCCACGAGAGGCAGAATCACTTCACTTTGCATCAACATCCTCCAGCGGAATTTCCTTAAATATAAACTTCACCATCAACCAGCAGAGGATGATAAATAAGGCGGGTAGCAGCAGGCAAGCCAGTTCAAACCAGCGGGGTAATCCCGTTAAGCCAATGGCATCACTGGGTAAATAGGCACATAGCAGCCAACCAACAAGATAAGCTAACGTCAGGAATACTGCCCAACGTGCTTCTTTGTGGGATTGAACAAATCGTCTGTCCATCCGTTCTCCGGGTAACTTACATGAAACAATATGGGGGGAATTGTACGGTAATGCGTAGATTTATTCAGGGGAAAATGTGCCGTAGGAATGTTGAATAACAGCAAAAGATTATTTAAAGGTGAAACAAAATAATAGTTGATTGGTTCCTGTATGTATTTCGTCTTTTTGTTAATTATGTCGTGAAGTCTTAATTTTTTACTAAGAATAGGATTTAAATGTAAAGATAAGAAAGTTTTATTACTAAATTTAGGATGTTTTTGAATGTACCATTTTTCCATTTTTTTGCATGGAATTGAAATGAAAGTAGATGACATTTAGAAACCAAATGTTAACTCTTAATTCTTGTAATAGTAAAAATAAGAAAAATAGCGAGCTTGGCTTTTTGTTTTTAGTTTGTTGATTTAATTGTGTTTATTTTTCGTTTTTGTGGTTTTTCTAATGATCTTATTTTTTTGTAACTCTCATGATTTGATTTTTTATCAGATTTTAATTAAATAAATTAATGTAGGTAAAAGTGTTATTTATATTATCAATGGTTTTCATCATCTAATCATATGTTTCTTATATAGGTAATCGAATTAGGCTTTTATTTTTCAAATTAAATAATTTGAACATCATAGACGGCAAACAATGATCTTGTTTATCTGCCTTAATTAAACATCTATCAGAAATAAAAATCAGGCATGAATGTTATCAGCTTGTGACATTAGTTGAGAGCAATAGTAT
>NZ_LFCV01000046.1 GCF_001037465.1 Xenorhabdus khoisanae | reverse complement strand
AATGCTAAGTAGAGCTAATAGAAAACCAAGAGAGAAGCATTTTGAAGAAATAGATTTTGAGGCGCAACAAAAAGAGGCTATAGAAATATTAAAGAAAAAATTCTCACTTTAGGAAAAATATTATTAGTTTTTGGTGATGACAGAACAAAAGAGTATTTACTCTCTTTTTCCTGCCCATCAAACCGTGATGTAGAATCATTTTTACATTTAAAAGCAATTAGATTTGAACAAGCAGATGCCACAAGAACCTATTTAATTTTAGATGTAGAAGGGTTTATCCTGGCTTATTTCTCATTAACATTCAAGGAGATATCAACAAAAAATCTTGCTATTTCAAAGACTAAAATAAAAAAACTAAATGGAATCAGTAAAAATGCAGCGTCATTAAAGGTTTACTTAATTGGCCAAATAGCCAAAAACCACTCATTAAGCAAAAACCCAATAAAACTTAAGGACATTTTATTTCACATTAATATCACCATTGAAAAAGCACAAGAATTAATAGGAGGAAGAGTGACTATTCTAGAATGCCAGAACAAATCTAAACTTATTGCTTTATATGAGAAAAATGGACTTGAAAAATTACCAACAAAAGGAGATAACAATGCATTAATTACCATGCTATTTAGTAATTAGATTATTATTCAGTTTCAACCATCCCTATTTTAGATTATGCATAGCTATCCTTACTGATAGTAAGTCAAAGACCATCTGTTTTTCAGATGGTCTTTTTATGCGATTAATTAACTATAATCAATTAATCAGTTATTATTTTTTATACGAAACTTCGCTTTTCGGATCATAATCAGAGGCCTTCAATGGGGAGTGTTTTTCAATATAACCTTTCAACACTTCAGCATCGACAAATCCTGTATCAACGTAACCCGGCAAATTATCAATGCGTGGATAACCATCACCTCCAATCGCGTTGAAATTCAAGGTCGCCATCCGATAAGTTTTATTTGGATCTAATGGCTTACCGCCAATTTTCACATCACTGATATTCTTACCATCAATCACAAAGCTCACATTATAGAACTGCCCATAAGCACCGGAATCCTTTTCCATATTCGCAACGGCTGTCAAATATGACAAAACCTCGCTGCCTTTAAAATCCACATAAACCAGTTGATTAGCAAATGGATGAACTTTCAGAACGTCTTTATAAGTGATATCTCCTGATTCAATAGAATCACGAATACCACCACCACTCATCACAGAAAAATCAGCGTTTGTCCGCTCCATTTGAGCTGCCAGCACAAGATGTGCCATATTAGTTTGCACGAAACGAACTTTACTACGATCACCTTCTAGTTTGTCATCTACCGAACCAATTTTAACATTAAGTACCTGACCACCTTTGCTTTGATAAGGTGTCAACAGGTTAAGCACCTCAGGGTTTTGCTGAATTTCATGTGTATAGTAAACACGCTCCGTACTGCCATCTTCTTTTGTTACTTTTTTCTTTAAGTTGATGGGAATCAATTGATAATGAACCAACTTGAGTTCACCATTACGGAATTGGAAATCAGCACGACCAACGTATTTTCCCCATTCATGGGCTTGAACAATCCATGTGCCGTTTTGACGATCTGGCGAGCACGGCGTTCCCGGCACATAATTCACTTGTTTATAGTTTTTATTCTCTGAAGACATACAGACTGGATCTTGTGAGTGACCACCCACTATCATATCTAAATAGCCCGTCGGTAAACTACGTGCCATTTCAACATCTCCCGGAGCATTGGTGCCATGGTGACCATCGTTATAATGCCCCATATGGGTTGCTGCAATGATAACATCCGGTTTTTCGTTCTTTTTCAGCTCTTCAATAACTTTTTTGGCTTCTGCTGCGGGAACACGGAATTCAACATCCGGAAAATTAGCAGGGTTACCTACTTTCGCCGTATCATCCGTTGTCAGACCAAGCACTGCGATTTTCACGCCTTGTTTATCAAACATGACATATGGCTTAAATAAACGTTTGCCTGTGCTGGTTTGGTAAATATTGGCAGATAAGAATGGAAAATTCGCCCACTTTTGTTGTTGGTGCAATACATTTAAAGGCTTATCGAACTCATGATTCCCCAATGCCATTGCGTCATAACCTACCAGATTCATTCCCTTAAAATCTGGCTCAGCATCTTGCATATCTGATTCAGGCACACCTGTGTTAATGTCACCACCAGACAACAGCAATACGCTGCCTCCCTTCTTAGCAACTTCCTGACGGATAGAGTCTACTACTGTTTTTTGTGCTGCCAAACCATACTCACCATGATCGTTATGCCAGAAGTGACCATGGTGATCGTTAGTATGCAGAATAGTAATATCGTAAGTTTTATCTTGCTCCCAAGCAGTGGCAATTAGCGGCGTCAACGACAAGGAAACAGCAAGAGCACATACTGACGCTTTAAACGAAAATTTCATGGGTATCTCCATGTTCTTTAAGTGTTATTAGTTATACGATTGTGGTTAATGATATGAATTTTACACACTATCCCAAAATGGGATACGAATGATGGCATGCAGCGCTATACCGCATTTTTCTGATCAGGATTACATACTTGTGTCATTAAATAATGCCTTCTTTCACCTTTTTGAGATAGCTATCAAATTATATCAATATAAATAAAATTTTTGTTAGCAGACTAAGAGATACTATGGTGTAAGCACCAAACAAAATTTACATTAATCACCTGACATCCCCCTACGGGCTACATAAATAAGCGAATAAACATGAGTGAACAAAGCAACACAAAACCTTTGCCAACTTCGTCAACAAAAACACGCAAGACGGTTTTCTCAGTGCTCGGAGCGATCAGCTTATCTCACCTACTGAATGATATGATTCAATCGCTGATTCTGGCAATTTATCCGCTGCTGCAATCTGAATTTACTCTGAGTTTCATTCAGGTTGGGTTGATAACACTGACCTATCAGATAACAGCATCCCTATTGCAACCTCTCATCGGACTCTATACAGATAAGCATCCGCAACCTTATTCACTGCCTGTCGGTATGGGATTTACCTTATCGGGGCTGCTCCTACTGGCTTATGCAGAAAGTTTCCCTGTTATATTAGTGGCTGCTGCACTCGTTGGTACCGGCTCATCAGTTTTTCATCCAGAATCTTCAAGAGTCGCAAGAATGGCATCCGGAGGACGCCATGGGCTGGCTCAGTCCTTATTTCAAGTAGGGGGAAATCTGGGAAGCTCTCTTGGCCCTCTGCTGGCAGCTCTTTTCATTGCGCCTTACGGCAAAGGCAATGTCGGTTGGTTCTCGCTGGCAGCACTGCTTGCAATCGTGATCTTATTGCAAGTCAGTCAATGGTATAAAATGCAGCACAGAACCGTCCTTCCCCAATCCTTACGCAATGTCTCTCTGCCAACTTTATCCAGAAAAACCGTTATACGTTCTTTTGCCATTCTTCTCATACTGATTTTCTCAAAATATTTTTATCTCACCAGTATCAGCAGCTACTACACTTTTTACTTGATCCAAAAATTTGGTGTATCAATACAAAATGCCCAAATCCATCTGTTTGTTTTTTTATTTTCTGTCGCAGCAGGCACCATGATTGGCGGCCCTATCGGAGATAAAATAGGCCGAAAATATGTTATATGGGGTTCCATTCTCGGTGTTGCGCCTTTTACTCTGATATTACCTTATGCCTCCTTATTCTGGACAGGCATACTGACGGTCATAATTGGCATAATCCTGGCATCTGCATTTTCTGCTATTTTGGTTTATGCCCAAGAGCTCATTCCCGGCAAAACAGGCATGATAGCTGGTTTATTCTTTGGCTTAGCATTTGGTATGGGGGGAATTGGAGCAGCAATTCTTGGCTATGTTGCAGATAAAACCAATATAGAATTGGTTTACAAAATTTGCGCTTTCCTACCACTTCTTGGTATATTTACGCTGTTCCTGCCGAATATAGAAAAGAAAACATAAAAAAATAGAAAAATCATTAGGTAGAGATAACAGTCATTACATTATTTCCCTTTGTAAACAAGCGTAAATAATGACAAAATCCACATAAATTTACATTAAAATAGGAATTATACAAATTCCCCTTATTTTCACCACTCAGTATGTTTTTTAGCACGTTTATCTTTAATTACTTATAAAATATATTTATTACCTTACCCAACCATACAATTTAATATTTTTTACCCCAGAAGGAGCCTTGATGGAGCATTCGACACCTCTTATCACGACCATTGTTGGTGGTTTTGTTCTCGCC
>NZ_LFCV01000045.1 GCF_001037465.1 Xenorhabdus khoisanae | reverse complement strand
GTACACCATCCATATCGAAAATAACAGCTTTCATAATCACCTTTTTTGCTTTTTCTTAGTTATATAACATAATAGTTATAATTTCACATTGGACATATTTATTTAAATTAATGCCATTATTTCATACTTCTTTTAAAAAAAGATCTGTTACTGCTTGAATTTTATTCCTTGTAGAGTATCTTAAAATAAATAACCATACAAAGTATAATGTTTATTGGGATTTTTAATAACAGTATAAGGATGCTTTATGGACATTAGTAGCCTACTTATGGATTTCAGAATAACTTCGCATTGTAATCTCGATTGTGATCTCTGCTTCCGAAACCCTGGCATAGAAGATTCCTCCCTTGCTAGTGCATTTTCTGTTATTGACCGGATGTATCAAATGGGTTTCCGGCGTATCGGCTTTACCGGAGGGGAACCCACTTCAAGAAAGGATTTTATTGAATTGATTGGATATGCAAAACACAAGGGATTCATGACTTACCTGTCAACGGTCGGGCATCGTTTCATGATGGATCATGAGAGATTGAATCCAATATTAGATTGGGTGGGAATGCCAATCGATGGTATTGACCAGCAGATTAATACTGATATTCGCAGTAACAAAATGAGCAATCAGCACAGAGTTATCAAAAACATACTGATGTGGCTCCCTGATGTGCATAACCGTATTAATATCAAACTAACCACAGTTGTTTCCCTGTCAAATGTGAATACCTTAAACGATATTGTCCATTGGATTGAACAACTTCCTTATAAAATTCAAGCATGGCGATTTTATCAGTTCTGTCCCTTAGGCGTCGGGAAAGAAAAAAGGGATAAATTGGAGATCGATACCACATTATTTATCCGCAAAATGGAAGTACTTAAAAAACAACATCCGACTATGCCGATAAGCTGGGCTACCTTTGAAGAACGTGATAAAGCTAACGTTGTTATGGAACCTAATTTCGACATCATTATTCCTGATGGTGAAAATTACACTTTGTTAGGCAATATGCTGACAGACCCACCTGATAAAATTTTGACAGCAATCTTCGGAAACAGTGAAATCATACACAAATGTGAAAATAACCGATTCTGGCTGGATAGCAGGGAGTTTACATCATGAAATATAATTATCTTTACATGGATCCTTGGTCCGCAGACGAAAAAGAGGGAAATCTAGAAAGAAAGCCTCTCTATATATGTTTGTCCGGTAATTCAGGAGTGGGAAAAAGTACCCTGCTAAAACAGCTGTCCTCATCCTTATTTCAACATGATCCGCATACTATCGCTATTGACGAAAAAAATGTTCATCATTCTCTGCTGCAATATCTTTTTGATGATACCAGCAACTACGGCTACCTAATACAGCTTAATTTTATGATCCAGCGAGCATTGTTACTCAAATCTTGGATGGAAAAAGGATTTAACTTGGTAATGGAGCGTTCTCATCTTGAAGATTACATATTTATTAATTTCATGTTGAAAGCTGGTTATATAAGTGAATCACACCACGCGACATATATGAAGCTATGGGAGGAAATAAATCACATTATTCCTGTACCTGACATCATCGTTTTCATTGATTATTCCGTAGAATACTCTCTGCAACATCTAAATTATGATGAAATTCACGGGATTCGCCCCAAGGAGTTTCCTGATGAAATAACAAAATTTAAATGGATAAAAGGCTGGCATGATGAGTACCAATATTTTCTGAATAAACTTCCCGAAAGTCTCCGTGATAAAGTTATGATTTGTCAAAATCCGGATAAGATTGACGCATTTTCTGATACAGTGATCAACAAAATAAATATGTTACGGAGATAATATGCGTCAAAGAATAATTGTCTGTCCTGTCATTCAAAATGACGGAGAATTTCTACTTTGTAAAATGGCTTCTGATCGTGGTGTATTTCCGGGACAATGGGCTTTGTCCGGAGGAGGAATGGAGCCTGGTGAAACGATGGAAGAAGCACTAAGACGAGAAATCAGGGAAGAACTGGGTGAAGCCCTAGAGATAACAGAGGTGAAACCCTGGGCTTTTCGTGATGATGTCCGGGTTAAAACGTATCCTGATGGTACTACTGAAGAGGTTTATATGATTTACCTCATCTTTGATTGTATCAGTGCCAATCGAGATATTACATTCAATGAGGAATTTCAGGAAATTGTCTGGGTGTCACCTGCAACTATGAAAGACATGGATTTGAATGAAGCAACACGGATTACTTTCATCCAGAAAGGGATAATCTGACAAATTCTATCTGATGTAGTTCAATAATTTTGATCACCTTTATAGAGGGCCATCGCCAGTGATAATCGTTTTGAGGAGTATTCGTTACGAGCATTAGTCCTGATTTTTGACTAATGTTTTTCATAACCGAGGTGATGGCTCATTTCCGTATTCAGCGCGGCTTCGACGCTGAGTTTTTCAGTAACCGATCAAATTGGTTGATATCATCAGGTGTTTTGAGGTTTTTAGCCAGTTCATTGGCAAGAACCTATAATTGCATATCGTTCATAAATCAACCTTATTTTGATAATAAATTAAACATATCAAGATAAGCAAATACACAGTTTAATTTACAGGCTCCCACTCGACGACATATCGATTAGTCAGCTCCTAGTTCATGACAGCCATAATTAAATCTCCTTTATCATAGGAGATTTAATTATGAATACATCACCGTGGAACAAAAACCGTATCATCGGCCAAAAAAGACCGCTTCAGATATCCCATATCTGGGGGATACGAATCAGACTCGAGCTGGAAGGGAAAACACGCGATCTGGCTCTTTTCAACGTGGCACTGGATAGTAAACTTCGTGGCTGCGATCTGGTTAAACTCAAAGTGTCAGATGTTGCTTGTAGCAGTTCTGTTTTAAGTAGGACAACTGTTTTGCAACAGAAGACCGGTATCCCTGTTCAGTTTGAATTAACTAAAGGTACCAGAGAAGCCGTTGCGGCTTGGATAAAAATAGCCCACCTGCGAAGTACCGACTACCTTTTTCAATCCCGAGTAGGTTCTTCCCAACACATCTCAACCAGGCAATACAACCGTATTTTTCATGGTTGGATTGAAAAGCTTGGTCTCGATGATTCGCTGTACAGCACGCATTCCATGAGAAGGAATAAGCCATACCTGATATACAAAAAAACCAAGAATCTTCGGATGATTCAGCTCCTACTGGGTCATAGAAAATTGGAAAGTACAGTTCGTTACCTGGGCATTGAAGTCGATGACGCTTTGGAGATCTCTGAGTCAATTGAGGTTTGAGTTTGTCAGGGCTGCTGAAGCAGCCCTGTGTCAAAAACGGACAGCCAGGCATGGCTGAATCATTTCTGTACCGAACTATGGTAAATGAACAAGTAACGATTACCTAGCCAGACGTTAACGCATTGTATTTTTAATAGTTTCTTCTAACGTCGTTTTATTCATGCGTACGCAGTATGCGGGACGTCCTCTTTCAAACTTCCAGCTTTCAGATAGCGAACCCACATCAAACGGCTCAAAACCGAACTCCTCATATAACTGAGTCACAATTTTCTTTCCTTGTTCATCATTACCGGCAAAAGGTAAAGCTCGTCGATTATTTTCACCCCTAGGCGAACCATCCTGCTCTAATTGCGTCATCGGAATCGCATTAAATGCCTTTGTTATGTGTGAAGTTGGAATAACTCGAGAGATGAGTTCGCTCGTGGTTAGTGTGTTCGATTCGAGCCCTTCAATGATGCCATCTCGTTCAGGGTAATAATTCATTGCATCAATGACTTGCTTATACTGCAATGCCTTGACAGGCAAGCCATTAATCGCTGACATAGGTATAGCCAACACAACGACATCACCGAAACTTACAGCCTCTTCCGAAGAACCAATCTCACAACCTATCATTGGTTTTAAACTGAACAGCGTATTGGGGGAGCGCGAATTACTCAGCATAACTTCATGCCCTGCCCTTAGTGCAAGTTTAGCGATTGCTCTACCCACAAAACCAGCGCCAACGATACCTATTTTCATGTTCCTCTCCTTTCACTTTTGGGTGTGAAAGGAGCATAATAAACAACAAATAATAGATAAATCGTCACTTTACACAATATTAATCAACAAATAGGAGTGAATGATGGATCGACTCACCAGTATGGCCGTATTTGTAAAAGCTGCCGAGTTAGGCTCTTTCGCTGCAACCTCAGAGGCTTTAAATATGTCAGCTCAGATGGTGTCAAAACACATTGCATGGTTAGAGTCGAGACTGGGGGTGACATTGCTCAACAGAACGACCCGTCGCCAGCACTTAACCGATATAGGTCAACGTTATTATGCCCAATGTCAGTTGATCCTTGCGGAAGTTGAGACGGCAGATTCCCTTGTCCATGATTTAAAATCTACACCATCAGGTATCTTAAAAGTTAATGCCCCGGTAACGTTCGGCTCAACATCATTAACACCTTTTATCACGGACTATCTTGCGCGTTATACTGACACAGAAATCGAGCTGACATTAAGTGATCGCATAGTTGATCCGATACAAGAAGGATATGAAGTGACGATTCGAATCGGGGAGCTTGAGGACAGCTCCTTGATTGCTCATCGATTACGCCCCTACCAATTGATAACCTGCGCATCTCCTGACTATCTAAATCGAGTAGGGACACCTGATTCACCGTCTGAATTATCCATGCATTCTTGCCTGATTTACGGTATTTGGACAGCCTTGATGGCTTGCCGCTGGATATTTATCAAAGAGGGTAAAGAGGAAGAGGTGAAACCACAGGGGCGATTTCGTTCTAACGATTGGAAAGCACTATTACATGCAGCCATTGAAGGCTACGGAATTATCCTTGGTCCAAGAGATATACTACAAAGTGAAATCAATAATGGTCGCTTAATTCAAATCTTAACGGATTATCAGACCCCAGCTCGTCCCATGCATGTTCTCACCCCCTCCACTCAACGCCCAATTGCGAAGATTCGTTGTTTTATAGAGGCACTCAAAGAGAGATTCGGTCAATATTGACCCCTGTTTAGGCAATATTATTCCTGAAAAGGATGGCGTTAAGTTGATAAAGTGACCAGTTCCTCTTTCATTAACATATCACAGTTAGTAATGTATCCATTGATACAGGATAATCAAATAGATAGATAAGTAAGGATGCGGACAGTGCGGATGTTTTTTGAATATGCCTTTCACAATGATTCAAACACGATAGTTCACGTAGATTCAGTACCAAACGGAAAACGCTGTAACTGTGTTTGTAAGCATTGTGGTGACCCTCTCATTGCAAAGAACAATGGAAAGATCGTTACACACCACTTCTCTCATACTACAAAGGAAGAAAGTCGTGACTGCCAGATGACTCAGTTACATATAGCGATGCAACTACATTTTTCTTCGCTATCTGAAATTACTCTTCCAACAAATGAGATAACCATCGACGAAACTGATATTGTCGTTCCCGGCCTAACAACTGAAGTTAAAGAGTCAGCACTCGAATACAGGATCGGGCCCTACCTAACAGACGTATATCTTGCGACAGATACTGGCGATGTAGCTATTGAAGTCTGCGTTACTCACAAATGTGACGAGGATAAAGAACGGTATTACATTGACCAACAGATTGACTCAATTGAGTACTACTTTCCTCTTGCTGAAGGTAATAGCATCTCTGAATGGATTTCTCTGGTAAAAAATAATCTCGTCGAATACAAGTGGATTTATCACTCAGAACTTGAAATTAAGAAAATCGAGTATTTTAAACAGATTGAAGAAGAGAATAGGAATAAAAAGGCAGAAAGAAGAAACAGGGCTTTATCATCGCTTCAGAAGTCTATATCTAGCAAAAGAATTCACTTACCCAGTATACATAAAGAGGTAGAGTGTACTTATGCAGGACAAACGTACAAAGAAAAACTGTTGCTTTATCCCAAAAGGAATATAACCTGTGACAAGATATTACCTTGTCATGAATCAAATGACTATGCGGTAATAGAAGGATATCGCGGTAATCGCGTGATATCGATTATCTATTCTTTTACCGAAGAGATACCTGCTCTAAATTATCAAGATGACAGAAGTATAGTTTGTCGTCATTATTCAAATGAATCGAATACACCGACATGGGTTTGGGTTAAGCATCCACCATTAACCGAGAACCTTAAGCAAATAAAGTTACAATTCAAATCTGATTGCAAACATATCCACCATAAAAGAGTAAGGTCAGTATATCTAAAGAAAGAAGTGACCAAGCTCGCATCCGAATACATAGATAACCGTCAAACTTACTTTAATCGAGGCTATCAGAAATGGAAAAGATGGATGATTAATAAAGAATTTTTTATACCTAGCCAAAATAAAAAAAATCCTTCATTCCCTGACATCTTGAAGAAGAGAGAGTATCGCATGCTCTGGCCATTCCAAGCATGGGATATAATAGTGTTATGTAATCTAGCAGAAATGGTGGATGCTTACCCTGTTAGCCAGAAGATATATTACCACGATTTATTTATCGAACTCGCAAGAAAATATGATTTATCAGAGCAATATCGATACTTATCGAAAGAGTTTAAAGAGTTAAATACCTCTACTGCTACCTTTAACTCACTTATTGATGAAGATAATATGATTCAAAGTACATTATCTACCTTTGGCTCACTTATTGATGAAGATAGTATGATTCAAGATGCATTATTTCCCTTTGCCAAGATGAGTATCATTTCTGTTAGCAAGGATCACTTAATAAGAAAAGGTTCTCTTATATTAGCGCTAGTAATTTAGCCTCATGTTATTTATATGCCATACTGATATGCTCTGATCGCTTTATAAGTATTTAGAGCGAAATCTGTGATTATATACAGCATAGGGAGCCGGGCTGCTTTCGCTTCTATCCCCTGCTGATTGAGACGCACTACCGTTAGTTATCCTTTCGTTCTGTGATAACCATTGCCAACTATAAGCAGATCAGTCTGTTTATCGCGCATATCGGAAGGCCTCTAAAATTGAATGGACCGGTTTTGCAGGATACTTATAATATCTGTCGATCCCTGGGAGATTAGTGTCTGATATTGTCATGATCTGCAGCTAATGGACATCAGCTGCAGGGTGTTTAAGTAGTTTAATTGGTTAAAATAAAAAATATAAACGTTGCTAAAATAATTTATCTATGTCTTAATATCGACATCGGTTTGGAATACAGACCTTATGAAAGCAGTTTTAGTAAAGCAGTCCTCAGTTCAGGTGTTATCTACAGATATCCTTCTTCATGAGCCTCCTCCTAAGTGCCAAATAAGTAACTCGAATTACAGGCCATCATCGCCACTCTTAGTGGCTCATCAATAAAGGAAGTATCTATGTCTAATAAAATGACTGGTTTAGTAAAATGGTTTAACGCAGATAAAGGTTTTGGCTTTATCACTCCGAACGACGGCAGCAAGGATGTATTCGTACATTTCTCTGCTATCCAGAGTGACAACTACAAAACGCTTGATGAAGGTCAGCAAGTCTCCTTCACTATTGAAAATGGCGCTAAAGGCCCTGCAGCTGGAAACGTCACAGCGCTGTAAGCGTTGCTAATTATTAGCGACACTTACAATAGCGATGAAGGCAATAGTCTGAGCAGCTAAGTTCTGCTGATAATAAAATGAACCCGCCTTGTGCGGGTTTTTTATTACATTAATTTCGCATGATAACGTAGACACTTTGGACTTACACCATGTCCGCTTTACGCGCATAGCTGACGGTCAGGCAGGGTAGCGATTAATCTAGATATTTTGTCAGGGAAAATAGTGTTATTCCGCCTCACCTTTCTGGTAATACACCTGCCGGATATAGCGCCCACGTCCGTCACCGTGCCCCAAATCCATTGATGCCAATGCCAGCGCTTCCCGCTCACTGAATCCCTGTGCGGTGTAATGCGCCCCAGATTGCCGGGCAAAATGGTAGCGCATACTGTGCGGGACTTTCTTACCCGTCAGCCCTGCACTTCTGACAATATACCGGTAACGGTCTATGGCCTGCGTGATCGTCGGTTTATCAATCAGTTTTCCACCACGCTCTGCCTGCTCTCGCTCGGCATAAGCAATGGCATGTTGCAGCGCTGCCCGATCCAATATGGTCGTCTGCCTCGGCCGTCCACCTTTGGTGCCAAATATCACCCGCACAGAGGTCTGCCCATTTTCCAGTGCTTTTTTCCAGGTGGCTAACGATTTATAGGCTTCCACCGCTTCTTTGGTGCGCAACCCCAGAACATACGCCAGTTGCATCACCGCCGCCACATGCCGGTCTTTTTGTTCGACCAGCTGAAAGATTTCACGGAACGCAGCCGGTGCCAACGCTGTTTTAGTTCCTTTTCGGTTTATTGCAACAATACCGAGTGCCCGGTTGCTCAAACGGGCATTACCGGGATCAGCCAGCTTATGCTTTCCGGCCTGCGCTAAAACGCTTCTCAGCACGGACATTTCATTTTGCAGAGTCCGGTGGCTGATATGGCTGGCCTTTCGCTCTGCAATATAGCGTTCAATATATTTGACTTTAAGGCTGTCCATCTGCCGGAGCTTAATGCCTTTATCCTTGAGAAAGTTAAGAAACTGCCGGGCAATCCGTTCACGATCGGCAACCGTGGCAAAGCTCCCACCCGCTTGTCGGGCATGGGTAATAAATGCTTTCCTGAACAACTCAATTTTTGAACGTGCCGATTTCTGCGCCATTCACGCCTCTCCTGTCACTTTTTCTCTGTTTTTATTCATTTTTTAAACAAGTCTCTGCGTGTCGGTTCAGGTTCACCGTTCCGTGATGCGTCAGATAATGTGTAGCAGAGTGAGGTTGTGTTGAGTTATTGCAGGAGC
Organism: Xenorhabdus khoisanae; assembly: GCF_001037465.1. GTDB lineage: Bacteria > Pseudomonadota > Gammaproteobacteria > Enterobacterales > Enterobacteriaceae > Xenorhabdus > Xenorhabdus khoisanae. The sequence goes on along the minus strand of NZ_LFCV01000045.1, from coordinate 1,430 downwards.
TCGCGACGTGCTGAGCACAGCGATGGAAGGCTCCCCGTTCATTGCCTGATCAGCTCAGGATGAACGCCTCATTATCTTGACGTATGTCATATCTCCTTTTTTTACTGCATCAGCCTGTTTTAAGGCGGTGGGTTGAAAACCAGATCTGGAATTCGTTCGTCAATCAAACGAAATGTCTGTTAATGGTCTGTTTTGAATGGTTTCACTGAGTAATTCAGGGTTCAAATCGGTCGTAAAGGCAGACCGAATGCGCTCTGGACGCTGACGCCCGGCGACGTCACTTGGTCATCGCTTCGCGCCAACACAAGTGACGCCGCGCCATTTTCGTGACGTTTATCGTGATGAATTGAAAATGTGGATGAATATTGTACCGATGAAAACGGTATCGTTTAACGTAAGGCAGGGTCTGTTTTGCCCTGTTGTATGAGTAGCCGGTGATGAGTAACACCGGGAAACTTTCATCATCAGACGGAGGGTTAGGTGTCCAATGATATCTGCTTCCAAAAGTGCGCAGATGTACCGCATAACATGCACTCCTTTCAGGCTACGGGAGTTTTTGTTCGCCGCTTAACGTTGATCCTTACAGGCGATGGATCATTGATAACAGTTGAATACTTTATCGATTGGGTTGAGTGAGGTCAAATGTTTGTTTGGTGATGAAGTGTAGAGTGCCTGAGATTCTTATACCACGACACAGAGAGCCAGCAATAATGCGTAGTGTAGACAAGATGAAAAACTTGCGCTTTCTTGTATGTGTAAGTTGCAACGCCAGCCAGAAAGAGTCATTTGCCATTTCCATTCGAAGCTTATCAAATATGCAGCTCAGCGGATATATTTTTCCGCTGGGTTAATAAAAAACGGCTTTAATGCGATCACATGCTCATCTGTCATGAGTTGCGTCAGTGTCAATTCAAGAGCGTGTTTTTGGTTTAATGTCAAATAAATCTCCATAAGAACCGAACATGATTTGAATGAAAAGTCAAACATCATCAATAATAATTGGTATACTTGGATTCACATATTAAGCGCAACATCGTTATAAACGAAGTAAATGAGTTTTTGTCCCTTTAAATAGCTCATCCGGCGTATTGTAACCCCGTGTTTATCCAATTGCCACGCCCACAGTTTTTACGTTTTTCCATTCTGGAAATTGTTGAGACAGCGCTTGGGCGGGTAACACATGATATTCACGGGCTTCTATACGACCATGTCCTTGTTCTATCGTGATATTTTCGGCATGACTCACGGCAGAAACTTGGGCTGACAACGCCTTCTTAACCGCGCGATACAACGTTTCCTGATCCCCTTTCACCGCCAGAAGATAGTCACCTTCCTGCTGCACAATTTGTTCCGCAATCTTCGTTTGGCATCCCATCGCATCAATTGTTATCAGGCAACCTGTGATATCCAGCAAGCGGAGTAATTTTGGG
>NZ_LFCV01000044.1 GCF_001037465.1 Xenorhabdus khoisanae | reverse complement strand
CTTATAATATTTTTTAATTTTTTATTATCTTGTTGTGGTTTTTTACTAACCAACTCAGCTTAAAATGTTAATTCGCTTTTAAATCAAACTGTTTGTTTATTTTCTCCATTTAAATAAAACATTATTTTAATATTTAAAATTATTTTTATCTTATAAGCTGTATATCCATATACTATTTTACTTTTTCTTGTATTTTCGTAACTGGAAAAAAAATCATTGAAATGTTAAAACTGGCACTATTTTCTCACTAATTGGTGGCTAATTAGTGGCTCACAAGCCGCCATACCTAATATATTTACCCATGACAATGAAAATCATTCGCATCGCTACCCGCCAAAGCCCATTAGCTATGTGGCAAGCGCAATATGTTCAAAAACAACTGGAACACTTTCATCCAGAATTGAAAGTAGAGCTGGTTCCAATGGTCACGCGTGGCGATATTATCCTCGATACACCATTAGCAAAGGTGGGAGGCAAGGGCCTGTTCGTGAAAGAATTAGAACTGGCATTGCTTGAAAAACGCGCTGATATTGCTGTCCATTCCATGAAAGATGTCCCTGTCGAATTTCCCGACGGTTTGGGGTTGGTCACAATCTGCGAACGGGATGATCCACGGGATGCTTTTGTTTCAGTAAAATACGCCTCGCTTGATGATTTGCCAGCAGGCAGTATTGTTGGGACATCCAGCTTACGTCGTCAGTGCCAAATCCGCCAGATACGCCCTGATCTTGTCGTCCGTGATTTGCGTGGTAATGTCGGCACTCGCCTGAGCAAACTTGATAATGGTGATTATGATGCCATTATCCTTGCAACCGCCGGGCTAAAAAGGCTGGGGCTCGAAGAACGCATTCGCATGCCATTGGCACCAGAGTTAGTGCTGCCAGCCGTCGGTCAAGGTGCAGTAGGAATTGAGTGTCGGCTCGATGATCAGCAAACCCGTGACCTGCTGGCTCCCTTGAACCACGCCAGAACAGAAACTTGCGTTCTGGCTGAGCGAGCCATGAATACCCGCCTTGAAGGGGGTTGTCAGGTACCGATTGGCAGTTATGCCATCTGGCAAGAAGGCAATATCTGGCTACGTGCTCTGGTTGGCGCGCCGGATGGCAAAGTTATCGTACGCGGCGAAAGAAGGGTATCACCAGAAGAGGCCCGTCAGGCTGGAGTGGCATTGGCGGAGGAGTTATTGGAAAAAGGCGCCCGCCAAATTTTGGCAAGCGTATACCAGGGGAATCCACCTGAATGAGCATTTTGATCACCCGCCCTGCTCCCGCAGGAGAGGAATTGGTCAGGCGATTGCGGGCTATCGGAAAAACAGCCTTCAGCGCACCTCTCATCGAAATTTATCCGGGGGCAGATTTGCCATTGCTGTCACAAAAACTGCAATGGTTATCCGCGGGGGATCTGGTTTTCCTGTTATCAAAAAACGCCGTTCATTATGCCAATCAGCAGCTTATTCAAGAGGGCCTGTCATGGCCTAATAAGCTCTCTTACTATGGCATCGGTAAATCAACTTCCCTGATGTTTCACCAACAGACTGGGTTAGAAATCGTCTGGCCCGGACAAGGTGAAACCAGTGAAGATCTACTGAAACTCCCCGCTCTACAGAAGATGAGTCATAAAAAGATTTTATTGCTCCGAGGCAATGGCGGTCGTGAAGTCATTGCTTCCACGTTAAGAATGCGGGGAGGGATAGTGGATTACTGTGAATGTTATTCACGACAGCCAGTTAAATATCATGCAGCCGATTTCAGTTATCACTGGCAGCAATATGGTATAAAAACCATCGTTGTTACAAGTGGCGAAATGCTGCAACTGTTATATAACTTAGTAACTGATAGCGATGGAAAAGTGTGGTTATTGAGTTGCTGTCTGGTTGTAGTCAGCGAACGCCTTGCTAATATTGCCCAAGCATTGGGCTGGCAAACAATAAAAGTAGCCAAGAGTGCAGATAATGACGCCTTAATCCAGGCGCTGGAATAAACCAATATGGGATGTCCATTATGACGGAACAAAAGCAGTCCACCGATGCGGTTGAGACAAAACGCCCTCAGCAGCCTGAAACGGCTCCCCATAAACCCAAACGTTATGGATGGGTAGGCAATACACTCTCAATTGCCATTTCGCTGGCAATCGGTGTTGGTGGCCTTTACATTTATTATCATGGTAAACAGCAGAATGCGGCATTAAGCGCCGAAAATTTCGCTCTTCAGCAAGAAATCGCCTCTCTGACACAACAGCACTCTGCCGATAAGCAAAATGTTAATGCCAAACTCCAAGAATTTGATTCTTCCTTACAAGAATTCAAATCACGAAACCAGCAACTGGATGACCGTCTGGCTGAGCTTCAAACCCGTATTTCGGCATTTTCAAATACTGACATCGAGAACTGGCGACTGGCACAAGCAAGTTCCTTCGTTAAAATGGCCGGGCGCAAAATATGGAGTGAACAAGATGTCACAACGGCTATCGCATTGTTGAAAGATGCCGACCAGAACCTTGCTGAAATGGATGATCCGAGCCTGATCTATGCCCGCAAAGCTATCATGGCAGATATCGATTCACTGACTAAAATCAAACAGCTTGATTTAGATGGTATTATCCTGACGCTGAATCAGCTATCAAACCAAGTCAATAACTTGCCCCTGTTTGACAAAGTAGAACAAGCCGCGCCGATGGAAACTAACAATGATGAAATCACGGCCTCACTTTCCGACTGGCGTAAAAACCTGAGCAGTAGTTGGCACAGCTTTATGGATAACTTCATTACTATTACTCCTCGTGATAGCAACAAAGAACCACTATTGGCACCTAATCAGGATATTTACCTACGCGAAAACATCCGTTCCAAGCTACTGATCGCTGCACAAGCGGTTCCCCGCCATCAGAGTGAAATTTACAAGAAAGCGTTGAGTTCCGTTGGAGAATGGGTAAGAAGTTATTTTGATACCTCGGCTCCAGATACAGAAAATTTTTTACATAACGTCGATTCACTGCAAGAACGTCCTCTTTCTATTGATGTTCCTGAACAACTGAGCAGCCAACCAATCCTGGCAGAACTTGTGCGTAAGCGGATCTACAATCTACCGCATTCCGTATCCCCTGAACCAGAAACGAAATCAGGAACCAAGCCTGAAACTCAATCAGAAACGCAATCACAGCCGGCTCCAGCAGCAGAAGCATCCGGTCAGGCAGATACATCTGTTGAGGAGAGTTGAGTATGCTGAAGATATTATTGCTGTTCATTATTCTTATTGTGGGCATCATACTTGGCCCCTTGATGTCCGGGCATCAAGGGTACGTTTTGATCCAAACAGACAGTAAGAATATCACCACCAGCATCACTGCTATGGTGATTATGTTTCTCTTGTTACAATTCCTGCTGATTTTCATCGGTTGGTGTTATCGTCGGTTAAAGCGTACCAGCACATTCACCCATAGCTGGATCTTTGGTGGCTATAAGCGCAGTCGGGCACGTTCACAAACCAAACAGGCACTGCTCAAACTGGCCGAAGGGGATTTCAAGCAGGTTGAGCGTCTAATGACCCGCAATGTTGATCATGCAGAGCATCCTGTCGTGAACTATTTGTTGGCGGCAGAAGCTGCTCAACAGCGCGGTGATTATTTCCGTACCAACCAGTATATTGAGCGTGCCGCAGAAGTTGCAGATAAGGATCAACTCCCTGTCGATATTACCCGTGTACGTATCCAACTGGCACAAGGCGAAATTCATGCTGCACGCAATGGTGTGGATAAGCTGCTGAACTATGCCCCTCGCCACCCTGAAGTATTGCGGCTGGCTGAACAGGCTTATTCTCTTTCAGGTGCTTATCAATCATTAGTTGATATCTTGCCTTCAATCATGAAAATTGATCTGCATAGTGAGGAAGAAATCCTTAAACTGCGTCAGCAAGCCTATGTCGGGTTAATGAATCAAATTATGGCAGAAAAAGGCAGTTCTGGTCTGAAAGTATGGTGGAAAGAGCAAAGCCGCAGGATTCGCAATGATATCGTGCTACAAGTCGCTATGTCCGAACATTTGATTGAGTGCAATGATCACGATACAGCCCAGCAAATCATTCTGAATGGATTAAAACAGCAATATGACGAACGTCTCCTGCTCTTGATTCCGCATCTTAAAACCAGCGATCCCGAAGCCATACAAAAAACGCTCACCCAACAATTAAAGCAACATGGTGCGACACCGCTGCTCAACAGCACCATAGGGCAGGTTGCTTTGCGCAATGGTGAATGGGCTAATGCTGAAACAGCCTTTAAGGCAGCGCTTGCACAGCGACCGGATGCCCATGATTACGCATGGCTTGCCGATGCACTCGACAGATTGCAAAAACGCGAAGAAGCCGCCCAAACCCGTAGCAAAGGCTTTATGTTGACTTTAAAACGCAATGACGACCTTGAAAAATAACGAAGCATAAACTTGGTTATTTCACACCTCAGTTAACGATGATATGGATACCATTGAGGCGTTAACTGAGATGCGCCGTATTTCTACAGGCAAAAAAAAACACCTATCAAAAAGACAGGTGTATAAATACAATCAGGTCTACAGACGGATAGTGCCTCACTCAACGTTGTGTCCGGTTTGTGATGAAAAGACAGTGTTGCTTACTCATCTATAACGTGGACCATAGGCACTGACAATCAGCTCTACATCATCCCGGAGTTTATGAAGTCATATGCTGTCATAAGGAGTGGGATGAGTATCTACAATTTATTAAATGCATTTTACATGCCAACTTTTTCAATCAGGATAAACTTTCCTTACCTACGTTTTGACTGACTTTCCATAATAGACATCCTGATTTTCACTAAAAACAAGCAAAAATACCGTCTCCCATTTGAGACGCGCTTCAAGGTGTTTGCATTTAGGCAATAAAAATCATGGCGTTAAACGTCGTCATTTGGAGACACTTGATGGTATGGTTTGTCGTTGAAATACAACATCAATCTAAAAATAACCTTTTAAACAACCAGTTGAGGCATTAATAAAAACCATGATATTCAATGCCACACCAAGGGAATCAAAAAAGAAATTAAAAAGAAATAAAAGGGAAAAATAAGTGTTTTTTATCCGCAAGGGAGTTTTTTATTGGTAGGAAAGCTTTTGATTGGCCGAACAATACAAAGAAAAATCCCCGCAGTTGCGGGGATTTTTCAGAATCTGGTCGGCGAGAGAGGATTCGAACCTCCGACCCACTGGTCCCAAACCAGTTGCGCTACCAAGCTGCGCTACTCGCCGAAATATATCTTTTCTCTTTTTTATGGTGCGAAGGGGGGGACTTGAACCCCCACGTCCGTAAGGACACTAACACCTGAAGCTAGCGCGTCTACCAATTCCGCCACCCTCGCGTGTCATAAAAAAGATGGGGTGGCTAACGAGACTCGAACTCGCGACGACTGGAATCACAATCCAGGGCTCTACCAACTGAGCTATAGCCACCATAACAGCTATCTTTTATATACTGTTTACTACTTACTACTTACTACTGCTACAACCGCGCGCTATCGACCACGATAACTCATTGTCACTGCTCTTGCACGCTTAAAATGGCGCGCCCGACAGGATTCGAACCTGAGACCTCTGCCTCCGGAGGGCAGCGCTCTATCCAGCTGAGCTACGGGCGCTTAACGCCGTTGCGGTGGAGGATAGTACGGACTTAATGTCGTACTGTCCAGTGCTTTTTTTAAAGAAACGATTCGTTTGCTTACGCTTTGCTCATTTAGTTGATAAAGACAACACATTTCCACCGCAATCGACCTTATTGCATAAGAATCAATCAGTCAAATTAGTGTGATTTTTTCTGCGAAGAAATAATCTTAACCAAGAAATAAATGCATGACACAATCAGCAAAAATGCCCCACCTACCATCAGTGAGAAACGCGTATCCGGGTTAACGGCCATGCCGACTAATACACAACTCAGGAAAATCAAGGTCAGGTAATTGACATAAGGGAACAGGATCGATTTAAACCGATGCTGTTTCAGGGCTTCCTCATGATGTTTGCGGAAACGCAGCTGACTCACCAGAATCACAAACCACGGCACCATACCGGGTAATACGCTGGCGCTATAAACGTAAACAAATACCGACTGAGGATCTGGAATCAGATAATTCAGGCTGGAACCGGCAACCAAACAGCCAATGGTGATGGCTATACATTTCACCGGCACACCGTTTTTCGACAGTTTTAGCAGTGAAGCTGGCAATTGACGGTTTTGAGCCAGGGCATACAACATCCGTCCGCCGCTATACATTCCGCTGTTACATCCAGAAAGTGCCGCGGTCAGTACGACAAAGTTAATCACTGCGGCCGCAGAAGCAATACCCACTTTAGAAAAGGTCATCACGAATGGGCTGCCATGCGTGCCAACTTCAGTCCACGGGAACAGCGTCACAACAATAAAAATGGCACCAACATAGAAGATCAGGATACGCCACAGGATCTTGTTGATCGCTTTCTTAAGTGTAACCTGTGGATTTTTCGCTTCACCCGCAGTGATACCAACCAGTTCAACTCCCTGATAGGACGCAACAACAATACACAGGGCAAATAAAAACCCTTTCCAGCCACCGGAGAAAAAACCATCATGTGAGGTTAGGTTACCTAATCCAATAGGTTGCCAGTCATTACCTAAACCAAAAAAAATCAAACCAATGCCAATCAAAATCATCACAATAATCGTTGTGACTTTGATCATGGCAAACCAGAACTCCAATTCACCATACAGGCGTACCGCCGCCAGATTCGCCAGAGCCACTAACCCGACCGCTACCAGCGCAGAAACCCACTGCGGCAATTCTGGAAACCAGAATTCGGCATATACGCCGATGGCAGTGATTTCTGAAATTCCCACAGAAACCCACATGAACCAATAGCCCCATGCCGTCAGACAGCCCCAATAAGGACTAAGGTACTTATGCCCAAAAGACGCGAATGAGCCGGTGACAGGTTCAAGGAATAACATTTCTCCCATTGAACGCATGATGAAAAAGACAAAAAGTCCAGCAATAATGTAAGCCAGCAAAACGGAAGGGCCAGCCCATTTCAAAGTACTGGCCGATCCCATGAACAACCCTACGCCGATTGTGCCACCTAGCGCAATCAGTTCAATATGACGTGCCTCAAGTCCCCTTTGCAGGCTCTGTTTTGAATCACTCATAAAACTCCCTATCCACTTTTATGATGTCTATATTTGCAAACAGAAAAAATACAGGAATTGATAATCAATCGTTGTAAAAAAGGCTGGGATCAAAACACGTTTTGCCAATCAGTGAAATAAAAAATTATAAAATTACACCAATACCAATCTTGTTTGGCATCGCGGTTGGGGAGAACAGCATCAATAATGGTTATTATCTAACCACACAACAAGGTGGCTATTTCACGTTTTTGCTAAGTGCGAAGGGATGATGAGAGACAAAGCGCAAACCTGCCACAGATGAACAACACACTTTCCATGTGGCAGGCTTAAAACAAAGAATTGCCGGGCTAGAGCTTGCCCCCGTAATAATAGCCGAGGAATCTCAATAGCTTGAATTGCCTACGGATGCGACTTGGCTGAGATAACAGGCGGTAAAGCCACTCCAGACCTAAATTCTGCCAAATTTTAGGGGCACGTTTAACATGCCCTGTAAAAACATCATAAGTTCCGCCAATTCCCATATATAGCGCATCTGGATGTATTTTTCGGCAATCACGCATAAAGATCTCCTGTTTCGGCGATCCCATTGCTACAGTAATAATCGCTGCACCGCTGGCATGAATCCGCTCAAACACCGCATCACGCATTTCTGGTGTAAAATAACCATCTTGGCTGCCCACGATATTGACGTTCCACTGGGTACGCAGTTTATTTTCTGTCTGTGCCAGAACGTCAGGCTGCCCACCGACCAGAAAGACGGGTGTTCCTTCACTACCAGCCCGTTCCATCAAAGCTTCCCACAAATCGGCTCCCGCAATCCGGGATACATCTGCATCCGGGTATTTACGACGAATGGCCCGCACAATGCTAATGCCATCGGCATATAAATATTCAGCCTCATTCAGCAACATGTTCAGTGCATTATCTTTTTCCGCAGTGAGGACTTTTTCTGCATTAATCGCAACCAGCGTCCCTGTTTTTACCTGTCCATCTTGGAAAAGATGATCAAGAAAATGCGACATACCACGAAACCCCCAGATATTGAGGCCACGAATGCGGTATTTGGGAACGTTATTCAACGCCATTTTTCTTCCTTACATCCAAAATCACAGATGTTTTTCGCGAGGTAGCCAAGTTACTGACTACAAACTTTCTAACCAGCCCTGCACTTTCAAACAACCAGTACAGTAATTTCGCCGCGATCAGGCATAGGCCAAAAACAATGCAGAAGAACACAACCCGGGAAACAAAAGAATCTACACCTTCACGGGCAAGTACAATCATATTAAAAATGGCACCAAAACAGAAAGCTTGCAAAATCGCTGCCTTATAGCGATTAGTTTCCTGCTTCCCTGCTTCATAGATCCAATCAAACCATTTGATAAGCAAACCGACAGCAATCGCGCCCAGAGGGATAAAAAACACACCGCCCATTACCACGAGAGAACCAATCAGCGTTGGTGAAATAGCAAGGCCAGAGTGATTATTCAGCACATCCCATGTAAAGTAATTGGCTGTATTCCAGACCAGATTAGGTCTGTCTGGCCACAGCCAACTGGGAATAAAGACATAAAAATCACGGATGATCGGAGCCAGACCCTGAAAATCTATTTTGCTGTAGTTATCCAGCAACAGGGCCAGATTTTCCCACGGTGAGAAGGTATCCCGCGTGAGATACAGGAAAGTATAAAAGGCTTCTGCACCACTTACATCCAGGCCATAGCGCTTTAACGCCAGCCAAAACATGCCGATAATTCCCAATATGCCCGCGGCAAATAGCATCCACAACGTGATCCAACCACGGACAATTCCAATAAACAGGAACAGTGCAAACGCGATAATAATATTAGCCCGCGTTCCACCAACAATCACATAAGTCAGAATGCCAAATCCGACAGTTCCTACCAAAAAACACACCCAACGAATTTTGGTCGGATTCAGAAAAAACACCACCAACATGGCAGGAATGAAGAAATAGAAGAAGCGCTTGAGTGCGACACCGGAAACCTGGCTGGAAAATATCTGGCTATAGGACTGTAACTTAAATAATAAGAAACCGTTCTGCATAAAGAACGATCCCACCGTAACGACAGCAATGCCAGCAAGCAACAGCCATGTGAGATTAGTTTCCACCCGATTCATATTGAATAAGGACTTTCGCACAGAAACAACCAATGGTGTTTCAGGCTCCATGTTATTTTTGCGTGTTCTATAGCTAAGGCGCGTTTTATACGCTACATAGTAAATAGCGTAAAAACAGCCTGACGCCAACATTGCATGCAGCAACGAATCTACCGGAACAACCTGTACATCAAACTGAAACACTAACATACTGGTCAACGGGAAGCCAAAATAGAACGTCAACAGATACAGTAATGAGAAAAAAACATTAAAATTAAAGCGGACACGCCGAAATTCTTGATACGTCAAGGTCAGGATAAAGGCCAATGAACTCACGTAAACGACAAACAGCCCACCGAATTGTGCCAAGGTCATTGATATTCTCCAGATGCCGCCAATAGGGCGCTTTTCCACCCATCAATAAAATTGGGGTCAAAAAAGGCAATCGCCTTTTTATCAAGGGACAGCATCTGACGCTGTGCTTCCTGCACCCAGTGTTTATTCAATTCATCACCATCGAACAGAACAGGCACCTGCTGCTCCGTCAAATCATGCCAGAATGGATTCTGGCGGCTCAAAACAAACGGAATACCAAATTGAATCAGCAAACAGAGTGTTCCAATACCCTGTTGGCGATTGAAAATGAAATAGCCCAAATCGCATTGACGCAGCAGCGATAAATATTCGTCAAACGCCATTTTATCCTGCAAGATACGAACGTTTTGCGCTGGAAACAGCGACAGTGCGGTTTGTTTTACGCTCTGGATATAGGGCTGGTTATTATCGGGGTAACCCATCGGAATAATCACCCGCGCCTCATCCCCAAACTGATGGTGGATCTTATGCAATGCTTCTATATGGCGGTTGGATTGATCTCCTGAATTCCCCAGCAGAATAGTGATCCCTTCCGGCGAAAATGTTTTTTCCGTTACCGTAAGAGTAGGGTCCATCCGGGTTGGGAAATAGAGCAATGAGGATGGCACTCGCATTTTGGATTGGCCTGTGTGCCGGAGAAAATACTGGAGATCACCGCGCGTGGCAAAAATATGCCCTACTCGCTTCTGTGCCAAGCGACGAAGCAGATAGAACAAACGAAATTTCAGTTGCTGGGATTCTTCATATAAATCAGCTCCCCACGCATGCCACCAAAATTGATATCGTTTAATTTTGCCCACTAATAAAGCCAACCACAAAGCAGCGTTAAACTGCCCGTGAAAGAAAAAACGGGTTGCTCTATCTGCCCTTGCTTTTTCAATCACTGCCTGTGAAAGAGCGGCTTTATTCTCATAAACAGAGATAGTCAAACCAGAATAATTAGAATTAGTTAGCCATGTGTGGTCTTTGGACACCACCATAAAACACGGTTTGGCCGAAAAAGGTATTTCCTGAGCCAAGACGTCATTAAAGAAACGCAGCAACGTTTGATTGTGATGTGGGATATCCGATCCCAAAACGTGGATTAGGGTTGTCATGCTCGCCTGCGATAAATGATAAATACGCTACAACAAAGAATGAAATAAACAATGTAAGTTGCCATATATGACTGAGCCGCACCCAATGCCCCATTTTTCGGTATTAGCCAATGGGAGAAACCACTCAGCAAGAGGAACTGACTGACCTCAGCCAGAACATAAAAACGCAGTGCAGCTTTTGCTATCACCAGATAACCAAAAACATAAGCGCCAACTTTCAACACATCACCCACTAACTGCCATGCGAATAACTCCCGCATCGCGGTGAATTTGTCTGAAAACAGCAACCAAATAACAAAATCACGCAACAACCAGACTGAAAAACTGGCAGCAGCTACAGCAGGTAAGACAAATTTCAGTGCTTTTACTATTTCACTGGTAATATCCTGCTTACTCTCTAAGCGAGAAAGAGTCGGCAGCAGATAGACCGTGAAGGAAGCCGTAATAAATTGTAAATAGGCATCAGAAATGCTACTCACGCCCTGCCAAATTCCAACTTCTTCCCAGCTATAACGTGCCGCCATTAAATTTCGCATCATGACATAAGCAACGGGTAACGTTATGGAGGTCAGTAATGCCATAAGGGTAAATTTACCCAAATGACTGGCAATCGCCCGATCCCACATGGGTTTCAGGGCGGAAAATGCAATGGCTTTGCGACGCAAGATCATCAACCCTGCGGGCAAAACCACCAATGCAGGAACTAAAGCCAAGCCAGCCAACGCACCTTCATAGCCTCCCAACCAATAACAGAGGCCATAGGCAATCACCCCCGTCAGGCTGCCCAGAATAATTGCCAGCGCGTTTCCCTGAGCATCCCTGAAACCTTTCAAGATAGCCAGAAAATAGTTGGCGTAAGCGATGCCCATTTGAATAAATGCGAGCGCCTGCACAACAGATTTGTAATGATTGTGACCAAATAAACCGATACTGATGACATCACTGAACAAGAGGAAAATCACCGCCAGCAGGGTCGAAAAACCGAGAATAATCGAGGATGAGGTTCCCAACACGGCCCTGAGTTTTTCCGGTTGCTGATGATGATCCGCCACGTATTTAGTGACGCCATTAAAAATCCCCGCACCAGACAACACGCCTAATACGGTGATGAGTTGGCGAAAGTTACCGGCCAGCCCCACACCTGTTGGGCCAAAAGAAACCGCCAGCAATTTAATGATCAGCAGCCCCGCACCTATTTTGATCAGTGTGGAGCCAGCCGTCCAAACAGAAGCTTTAGCAAGTGACATATCAGGCGAAAAACTCCTTGATACGGTTGATGACAACTTGCTGTTCTTCGTCAGTGATATTGTAGAACATCGGCAAACGCACTAAACGGTCACTTTCACGGGTCGTAAAACGATCTTCTCCGTGGAAACGGCCACATTTTTCACCCGCTGGACTGGTGTGCAATGCCACGTAGTGAAATACGCTCAGAATACCGTTCTCTTTCATGTAACGGTTAAATGCTCCACGTTCTCCCACATCTTTCAGTTTGATATAGAACATATGGGCGTTGTGTTCTATGCCTTCCGGGACGATTGGCAAGGTCAAGTGCCCCGCATCGGCCAATGGCTTCAGGGCCTGATAATAGTTGTCCCACAAGGCCAGGCGACGCTGGTTAATTTCTTCAGCAAGCTCTAATTGCCCCCACAGATAAGCGGCTTGCAGGTCAGATAACAGATAACTGGAACCGATATCACGCCAGGTATATTTATCTACTTGCCCACGGAAAAATTGGCTACGGTTAGTACCTTTCTCACGAATGATTTCGGCACGGGCGATCATGGATTTATCATTGATTAATGTCGCCCCCCCTTCACCACCCGCCGAATAATTTTTGGTTTCATGAAAGCTGTAACAACCAATGTGCCCAATCGTACCCAGTGCACGGCCTTTATATGTGGACATGACACCCTGTGCCGCATCTTCCACCACATGCAGGTTATATTTTTCTGCCAGTGCCATGATGGTATCCATTTCACAAGCAACACCCGCATAATGCACTGGCACGATGGCGCGGGTTTTCTCTGTAATGGCCGCTTCAATCTGGGTTTCATCAATGTTCATCGTATCAGGGTGAATATCTACGAACACGATGGTTGCTCCACGCAGAACAAAAGCATTGGAGGTAGAAACAAAGGTATAACTCGGCATGATGACTTCGTCACCCGGCTGAATATCCAGCAAAATAGCCGCCATTTCCAGTGAAGCCGTACAAGATGGTGTCAACAACACCTTTGGGCAACCAAAGCGCTGCTCCATCCAGGCTTCACAACGTTTGGTGAACTCGCCATCGCCGCATAATTTACCACTGGCCATTGCTTGTTTCATGTATTCCAATTCAGTGCCGACTATCGGTGGTTTGTTAAATGGAATCATTTCATCCTCTGTATAACCAATATGCAGTGCTCTCAATAATGGCACCGCGACGTGTATAAAGACGCAAGGCAGTGATGTTACTGATTTGTGTTGCCACTCTCAGCCGTTGTATCTGGTGGTTCTGGCACCATTGCTGCGCCGCCGACATTAATTTTTTTCCAATTCCCTGATGATAATTCCCCGGTACAGCAGCCAATAAGCCAATGCGCGCTTCATGGCTTCCAATATCTCTCAGGGTGACAAATCCCATCATTTTACCGTGTTCATCATTGATAAGCAGACATTCGTGGTCGAACGTACCCAAAACGGCTTTTTCGACCCAAGTCGCATAAAATCGGCCACTGTCATCCGGCTGATACCACGGCTTACGGAAACGGCTGTCCGTAAACACATGAGACGCTACTGATTTTAATTCGGGTATATTTTGTCGTTTTGCAGAAATGAGTTCTTGCCCCGTATGAATATCAGCATTATCCCCGGCATCAATCGATAACAGTAAATCCACCTCGCCTTCCACCAAAGCAAATCCCAAAGCGGACAACCCATCAATAATGGATGTTTGCTGTGCAGGAACTTTTGCCTGTACCAATGCGTACTCATCCAACTGAGCAGTCGTTAGTGCTGCGGCTTCCGGTGAAAAATTCAGACGCGCAGTGGATACCCCAAAGAATTGGCTATCCCAAATCAAAGGTTCAAGGTTGGCGTGAATAAACATTGAGCAAATCCATCAGATATTTGCCGTAACCCGTTTTAGCCAGCTCCGCAGCAGCCTCTTTCAATTGCTCAGCGCCCAGCCAACCATTACGCCATGCTATCTCTTCCAGACAGGCAATCTTGAAGCCCTGCCGTTTTTCAACGGTCTGAACAAAGGTGCTCGCTTCAATTAAGCTGTCATGGGTGCCCGTATCCAGCCAGGCAAAGCCACGCCCGAGTAATTCAACATTCAATTCGCCACATTCCAGATACATTTGGTTGATGCTGGTGATCTCTAATTCACCACGGGCGGAAGGCTTCACTTGTTTAGCAAAATCGACCACTTTGTGGTCGTAAAAATAGAGCCCTGTCACCGCCCAGTTGGATTTAGGCTGTACGGGTTTTTCTTCAATGGAAAGTACCCGATATTGCTCATCAAATTCCACGACGCCAAATCTATCAGGGTCCATCACTTGATAACCAAATACGGTAGCGCCTGTTTCACGCGCCACCACATTTTGCAGTTTCGGGCTAAAGGCCTGACCAAAAAAGATATTATCGCCAAGTACCAGACAACAAGTATCATTGCCAATAAACTCTTCGCCAATCAAAAACGCTTGAGCCAATCCATCGGGAGAGGGCTGTTCAGCATAGCTCAGACGAATGCCAAATTGCTCACCATTACCCAATAGTCGCCTAAAAGCGGGTAAGTCATCGGGTGTAGAAATAAGCAGGATATCGCGTATTCCCGCCAGCATTAAAACTGACAGCGGATAATAAATCATCGGCTTGTCATAAATAGGCAATAATTGTTTTGATACGCCACGTGTTATTGGATACAAACGGGTGCCAGATCCCCCCGCCAGTATAATTCCTTTCATGCTATCCCCCAGACGGGCTTATTCATTTCCCAGCCCAAGACGTTCCCCTGCATAAGAGCCATCCTGAACCCTACGCCACCAATTCTCATTCTCCAAGTACCATTGCACAGTCTTGCGGATGCCAGACTCAAAGGTTTCTTGTGGCGTCCACCCCAGCTCGCGTTCAATTTTCGCTGCATCAATTGCGTAACGCATATCATGCCCCGGGCGATCCGTCACATAAGTAATCAGATCACGATAATACTCTACCCCCGCAGGTTTTTCGGGGCACATTTTTTCAAGACAAAATTCTTCCAGCAATTCACAAATCGTTTCCACTACATCGATATTTCTGCGCTCATTATGTCCACCGATGTTATAGGTTTCACCGGGTTGTGCCTTGGACACCACCAAATGCAATGCGCGTGCGTGATCTTCCACATACAGCCAGTCACGGATTTGCTCTCCTTTGCCATAAACCGGCAGTGGCTTACCCGCCAACGCGTTCAGGATAATCAATGGGATTAGTTTTTCAGGGAAGTGATAAGGGCCATAGTTATTGGAACAATTGGTGATCACCGTCGGTAAACCATAAGTACGACGCCACGCCCTGACCAGATGGTCGCTGGAAGCTTTAGATGCAGAGTATGGGCTGCTCGGTGCGTAAGGCGTCGTCTCAGTAAAGAAGCCGTCTTCACCGTGCAGGTCACCATAAACCTCATCTGTTGAGATATGGTGGAAACGGAATTTGGCCTGTTTTTCCTGATCCAATTGCTGCCAAAACGCCCGCGCCGCTTCCAATAAAGTATAAGTACCAATGATGTTGGTTTCGATAAAGGCGGCTGGCCCATCAATGGAACGGTCAACATGACTTTCTGCCGCCAGATGCATAACCGCATCCGGCTGGTATTGCAGGAATACACGATCCAAGGCATCACGCTGACAGATATCCACCTGTTCAAACGCATAGCGAGGATGATTAGCCACCGGAGCCAATGATTCAAGGTTACCGGCATAAGTCAGGTTATCGACGATGACTACGCTGTCTTCTGTCTGACTGATAATGTGACGAACAACCGCAGAGCCGATGAAGCCTGCACCACCTGTAATAAGAATACGTTTCAACGCCAAACTCCTTTTGTATCAACAACCCATTTTTGTTTGATTTCATCGCCATGAATGGCTTTAAACTGACGGTGATCCACCAGCATCAATACAACGTCTGCCTCTTCCAATGCCTGGTTCACATCCATCAATTCAACCAGACCTGTCAATGATTTTGGCAGTTCATGTACATTGGGCTCAACAGCCACGGTTTTCCCTGCATGCCACTGTGCAACCATTTCAGTGATGTGAACCGCCGGGCTTTCGCGCAAATCATCAATGTTCGGTTTGAAAGCCAGCCCAAAACAAGCAATTTTAACCTCACTCGCCCGTTTGCCGCTTTCTGCCAGACAATCCGCCACTGCCGATTTCACTTGATCAACCACCCAAAGCGGTTTTCCATCATTGACTAAACGCGCGGTATGAATCAGACGAGATTGTTCAGGATTCTGGGATACGATAAACCACGGATCGACCGCGATACAGTGCCCACCAACACCCGGTCCGGGCTGCAAGATATTTACGCGAGGATGACGATTTGCCAGACTAATCAGTTCCCAGACATTAATGCCCTGTTCAGCACAGATCAAAGAAAGCTCATTGGCAAACGCGATATTGACATCACGGAAACTGTTTTCAGTCAGTTTGCACATTTCTGCCGTTTTGGCATTAGTGATAACACATTCGCCTTCAAGGAAAGTTTTGTACAGTTCGCTTGCTCTGGAGGATGATTTGGCTGTCATACCGCCCACCACGCGATCGTTTTTGATCAATTCCACCATGACCTGGCCCGGCAATACGCGTTCAGGACAATAAGCGATATCAATGTCCGAATCTTCGCCCGATTGTTGGGGAAATGAAAGATCAGGGCGTGCCGCAGCCAACCACTCTGCCATCTGTTCTGTCGCACCAACCGGCGAAGTAGATTCCAGAATGATTAAGTCACCTTTCTTCAAGACTGGCGCTATTGATTCCGCAGCAGAGTGCACATAAGCCATGTCCGGTTCGTGATCGCCTTTGAAAGGCGTAGGCACGGCAATCAAGAAAGCGTCCGCAGTTTGTGGAACTGTTACGGCTTTCAAATAACCGCCTTCAACGGCAACTTGCACCACTTTCTCTAAATCAGGTTCAACGATATGAATTGCGCCACGGTTGATCGTCTCTACCGCATGTTGATTGACATCCACACCAATGACGGTTTTTTTGCGGGAGGCAAATGCTGCTGCGGTGGGTAAGCCAATATAACCAAGCCCGATCACAGAAATTGTTTCAAAACTCATAATGTCACCTGATTTTTCTTTAATGCTTCAAGAATTCGCTGGCAAGCCTTACCATCACCGTAAGGATTATGGGCATGGCTCATCTGTTGGTAAGCGATGTCATCCGTCAATAAGCGCGTCACTTCTGCAACAATAGTTTGTGTTTCTGTCCCCACCAATCGCACCGTCCCCGCATCAATCGCTTCAGGTCGTTCGGTGGTGCTGCGCATAACCAGAACAGGTTTTCCCAAAGAAGGGGCTTCTTCCTGAATGCCGCCTGAGTCGGTCAAAATCATGTAGGCATGATTCATCAAATAGACGAATGGCAGGTAATCCTGAGGTTTGATAAGGATAACGTTATCAATGTCATGCAAAATACGCTTAACGGGTTCACTGACATTTGGGTTCAAATGAACCGGATAAACCACCTGAACTTCAGGATGCGCTCTGGCAATCTGGGCCAACGCTTCACATATGCGCTCAAACCCTTCACCAAAGCTCTCACGACGATGGCCTGTCACCAGAATCATTTTTTTATTCGGATCAATGAAGGAATAAAGTTCAGCAAGCTGGCCATATATGGCTTCGTCATTCATGATGCGGTCACGTACCGACAGCAGAGCATCAATAACCGTATTACCTGTAACAAAAATACGATTTTCTGCAATAGACTCTTTTAAGAGATTATTTCTGGAGTTTTCCGTTGGCGCAAAGTGGTACATCGCCAAGTGTCCGGCAATTTTACGGTTGGCTTCTTCCGGCCAGGGAGAATAAAGGTCTCCGGTCCTCAGCCCTGCTTCGACATGGCCCACAGGAATATGCTGATAGAATGCGGCCAGACTGGTTGCCATAGTCGTAGTCGTATCGCCATGCACCAACACCACATCCGGTTTAAATTCTTCCAATACAGGCTTTATACCTTGCAGGATCCGGCAGGTAATATCCGTGAGATCCTGCCCTTTTTGCATGATGTTGAGATCAAAATCTGGCGTTATTCCGAACAAATGCAACACCTGATCCAACATCTCTCTATGCTGGGCAGTGACACACACTTTTGCGTCAAAGGCAGTATCCCTAGCCAATGCGTGTACCAACGGTGCCATTTTGATGGCTTCCGGTCGAGTACCAAACACAGTCAACACTTTCACAGTGGCTCTCTTATTTTGTCAATCATTGCAAATGCTTCCACAAAAGCGGAGGGTTAATTACCATTTCCATTCCTACTTCCGAGCAAGATGCACACAGATACAGGTTACCGAGAACAGTCATTAACCCTGAAAAACTGATGAGTTATTTACATGAAGTATTATATGGACTGACGGAGCGTGAGCGCTTTACCAAAGCAACTCCAGCACCAACCAACATGCCAATGGCACCCCACATAATCATCATGAAAGCACGGCGAGGGCTGTCCCGATTGACAGGTTCCTCGGGTGTTCTGAGATAACGGTAAGTCTGGAAAGTACCCTGTAAAGTCGGGCCGACATTCAATGTAGCCAGCATCGCCATGTTTTGATCATAATCGATGCTGTAATTCGGGCCCGTAGCTTCCAACGTTTCAATCTGGGCTTGCAACAATGGCATACCCAACATAAACATTTTAGATTCAGGCAATTCTTCGATAGGAATGTTTGTTTGATTACGGTGAATACCTTGTTTCTCAGCCACTTTCAATGACTGCTGCAAGACATTCAATTCACGATTGTACATTGCCTTGGCTACCATCTCCTGACGTTTAA
Source organism: Xenorhabdus khoisanae (assembly GCF_001037465.1). Lineage (GTDB taxonomy): Bacteria > Pseudomonadota > Gammaproteobacteria > Enterobacterales > Enterobacteriaceae > Xenorhabdus > Xenorhabdus khoisanae. Next base: position 24,531 of record NZ_LFCV01000044.1, on the reverse strand, counting down.
CCAATGCTTTCATTGATTGGGTTCGTGTCGCCCATGCACCTTTAATTTCGTTGTTCAGATGGGTACTTGCCCGTTGATTGGCAAAAGCAATATATCTGCGCAGCAGTTGGTTCGCATCAACTGCTGTTTCTGCTGTCAACTTGATATTGTCATTGGGGACTTTTCGGTCATCACTCCGCGTGATTTGAATATTGTTGATCAACTCATCCAGCAACACGGCATCCGCTTTGGTCGTCCCTTTCCTGCGCTGTTTGTAATAATCAGAATCAAGCCAGAATTCACGACGGGTATCATACGCCGCAACCTGTATCATGAATTCTTTGTATGCGCCATCGGGAATAGTCGGCAATTGTGCTTCTGGTGAGGCATTGATATGGGTATCCAAATTACGCAAGAATTGTTGTTGCGAGTAATAGCTACCCAGATTATTGGTCGTCGGTAAATCCACAACAGCGGTTGCGCTCCACTTTTGCTGCATCAGAGAAGATGCACTCAGAGCGACGGCAGCGAAAATGATTGCCAGTGCGATAATCCATATCTTTCCACGCCACAGAGCATAACACAGCGCACGAATATCCAGCTCATGCTCTATAGCCTGTTGATCCTGTTTAGGTTGCGTTTCTGAGTTTATCACTGCACAAAACCTCTTTGATAAGTCAATGTATTAATGATGACTTGCTGCCCGGTGCATACGACGTTTACACCGTTTGATAAAACGGGCTACACGCCATGCTCGTTTGATGCAATAGCCATATAGCACAAAAGCAAGCAAAAATAATGCCAACATCACCCATTCAGGAACAAAGCTTAACCGTTCTCCAATAATTCCAACCGATGCCAACAAAACGGCTGCTAAAGTAATCAAGATGAATGCCTGGCGAGAAGTAAATCCGGCACGCATGATCAAATGGTGGATATGTTGGCGATCCGGAGAAAACGGGCTCATTCCCTTACGCAATCGACGATACATAATGGCAACCATGTCCATTAATGGGATCGCGATTATCCACAGTGCTGTCACAGGTCTGATAGAAGGGCTTTCCCCTTGAGTCGTTGTAGTCAGTAACCAAATAATAGTAAAACCAATGAGGGTACTCCCTGCATCCCCCATGAATACTTTGAAACGTTTTCCGACTAAACCTAGATTGAGAAATATATAAGGCAAGATCCCTGCAATAAACGTAAAACACCAAAATGCCAGTGCTGTATTGCCATTTTCATACAGCATAATCCCCAATGCGCCGAACGAGACACAAGAGAGTCCGCCCAACAAACCATCGATACCATCCACCATATTGAAAGCGTTGATGGCAGCCCAAACAGCAAATAAAGTCACAACGTAGCTGAATGGACCCAGTGTCATTTCCCATGGTCCGAAGGTATTACCCAAGCTTTCAAGCTTAAGGCCGGCAAAATGCATCATGCCGATACCAACGAGCGCTTGGATGGTTGCCCGAATCTTCACGCTGATATCAAAACGGTCATCTAATGCACCAATAAAAACTAATACTCCTGCACAAGCCAAGTATAGCCACTTATGAGGAATGAACTCTTTCGTGATAACGAATGCAAAACAAACACTAAAAAAAACAGATATTCCACCAACCAAAGGAATTAAGCCATGGTGGCGTTTACGGTAATTTGGTTTATCAACCAACCCAATTTTTTTTGCTACTTTGCGAGCCACAAACAAAAATGCGAATGAGAATATAAATACGCAAAAAATTTCGACACTCATGCTAGGAATATTCACAATAACAACTCTCTGTAAAAATAATGATGGGGCATCTATTATTCGTTCACTTATGGATGTCCCATTCAACCCCAAACCCGTAAATTCCCTGTTAACAAAACAAGGCGTCCTGATTTATAAAAATTATCAAATGGATCATGCAAATGGTAAAACGTGACTGATAATCATCTACTGAGCAACTATCTATAAGGCACTATAAAGTGTCTGTTCAGAAAATACTCATTTAATCATTCGAAAAACATGCAAAAAATGTACCATTTCAGGCCAATAGAGTAAGTCACTGATAAAAAAAACGCCACAGGAACGTGGCGCTTTGGTGTAATAGCTGCTTTTCTTTATTCAAAACTATTTCAGAACTATGAACGTTTCATAAAGTCGAAGAACTCTTCGTTTGTTTTTGTCATAGCCAGTTTGTTGATAAGGAATTCCATTGCATCGGTTTCACCCATCGGGTGAATGATCTTACGTAGAATCCACATCTTCTGTAGCTCATCCTGAGTAGTGAGCAACTCTTCTTTACGTGTTCCAGAACGGTTGTAATCAATGGCAGGGAAAACACGTTTTTCAGCAATCTTACGGGACAGGTGCAGCTCCATGTTACCTGTACCTTTAAATTCTTCGTAAATGACCTCATCCATCTTAGAACCGGTATCAACCAGCGCCGTTGCGATAATGGTCAGGCTACCGCCTTCTTCAACATTACGTGCTGCACCAAAGAAACGTTTTGGACGATGCAGCGCATTCGCATCCACACCACCGGTCAATACCTTACCGGAAGCAGGAACCACGGTGTTATATGCACGGGCCAGACGAGTAATGGAGTCCAGCAGAATAATAACGTCTTTTTTGTGCTCAACCAGACGTTTTGCTTTTTCGATGACCATTTCAGCCACTTGCACGTGGCGGGAAGCGGGTTCATCAAAGGTTGAAGCAATCACTTCGCCTTTTACCAGACGCTGCATTTCGGTCACTTCTTCTGGACGTTCATCAATCAGAAGAACCATCAGAACACAGTCTGGGTAGTTGTGGGCGATGTTAGCTGCAATATTTTGCAGCAGCATGGTTTTACCTGCTTTTGGCGGAGCAACAATCAGGCCACGCTGACCACGGCCAATCGGCGCTGCCAAATCCAGAACTCGGGCAGTCAAATCCTCAGTAGAACCATTACCGCGTTCCATGCGCAAACGGTTGTTGGCATGAAGTGGTGTCAGGTTTTCAAACAAGATTTTACTGCGGGCGTTTTCAGGCTTGTCAAAGTTAACTTCATTAACTTTCAGCAAGGCAAAATAACGTTCACCTTCTTTTGGCGGGCGGATTTTCCCTGAAATGGTGTCACCGGTACGGAGGTTAAAGCGGCGGATTTGACTAGGAGAAACGTAGATATCATCAGGACCTGCAAGGTAAGAACTGTCTGCGGAGCGGAGGAAACCAAATCCATCCTGTAATATCTCCAGCACACCATCTCCGAAAATATCCTCTCCGCTTTTCGCATGCTGTTTGAGAATAGAGAAAATGATGTCTTGCTTACGCATACGAGCCAGATTTTCCAGCCCCATATTTTCGCCGAGAGTAATCAACTCAGATACCGGCGTATTCTTTAATTCGGTAAGATTCATAATGGTGGGTTCTTTAACTCGGGGTATATCTCGAACTATGAACGTGAATGGTATGGCAGCGTTATCGGTGCCTGTTTATTTGTACCAGAAACGAATAAATCCTTCTAACATATTAAATTATATTACAAGGCAATAGTTTGAAGTACTCTGATTGATTTCAAAATAAGGCTGACAAACTGTCAAAACACGACTGAGATAATAACAAAACGTGGTTAACTTCAATATCGGAACTATCTCAGCGTAAGCATTATCTCGGTGTGAGCACTGTTTATAACTATAAAACATCCTGTTATAACTATAAAAACACCCTGCTTAAAGATGTTCAGCATCAGGACGCTATCAGCGTACCAAGCTATATACCGAATGCTCCGTATATAGGCTCAGAAACTTTACTAAATGCGATATGCTATCAGATACTTCAGGTGATCCAGAAATAACAGATTTATCAGACACTACAGATTGTTTAGTATGCAACAGGCTTAATGTCAACTCTTTGCATCAATAACCCTTTATATCGAATAAAGAATTCACTCATGCAAGGTTTCATACAAGTAATGTTTCATACAAGCACGTGGTCGCTAACTTACCACGCTTCGTAGCGGACGTCTAGCGGTCAATAGGATAAATCACTCTATACGCTAAACGCCCGTAATTACTGTGACCAGACTCTAAATTAGAGGTACTGCTCCAAAAACTCTTTCAACTGAGTTTTTGACAAAGCTCCCACTTTTGTCGCTGCCACTTCACCATTCTTAAACAAAATCAGTGTAGGAATACCGCGAATACCGTATTTTGGTGCTGTATTTGGGTTATCATCAACGTTTAACTTGGCGATAGTCAGTTTGCCTGCGTATTCTTCAGAAATTTCATCCAGAATAGGGGCAATCATTTTGCAAGGACCACACCACTCAGCCCAAAAATCAACGAGGATCAGACCTTCTGCTTTCAGTACATCGTTTTCAAAACCAGCATCGGTCAGATGGGTAATATTCGCACTCATTTTTTTACTCCAAAAATAAAATCTTTTACAGTATCACTGTACATTAACCAACATACGGGTGTCTTTATTTCAGCGGATACACTTTCTTAAAGCAATAGTTAACTGATATTCTACCACGCTATGAGCAAAACACATTTGACAGAAAAGAAGTTTTCCGACTTCGCATTGCACCCAAAAATCTTAGAAGCTCTTGATAAAAAAGGGTTTTCAAACTGCACGCCGATACAGGCGCTAACATTGCCTTTTACTGTCGAAGGCCGAGATGTTGCGGGGCAAGCACAAACCGGAACAGGCAAGACGCTGGCATTTCTGACGTCTACTTTCAACTATTTACTGGCTAATCCTGCTGCTAAGGAGCGTAAAATCAATCAGCCAAGGGCGCTGATTATGGCTCCTACCCGCGAACTGGCTGTCCAGATTTATTCTGATGCAGAAGAACTGGCAGAAGTCACCGGATTGAAAATGGGTCTTGCTTATGGTGGCGATGGCTATGATAAGCAACTTAAGGTGTTAGAATCTGGCGTCGATATCGTCATTGGTACAACCGGTCGCCTGATCGATTACACAAAACAGGGGCATATCCAGCTTGGTGCCATTCAAGTTGTCGTACTTGATGAAGCCGATCGCATGTATGACCTGGGCTTTATCAAAGACATCCGTTGGTTGTTCCGCCGGATCCCAGCAGCGACTGAAAGAATGAACTTGCTGTTTTCTGCAACGCTGTCTTACCGGGTGCGTGAACTGGCCTTCGAACAAATGAATAATCCTGAATATGTGGAAGTAGAACCCTTGCAGAAAACAGGGCATCGCATTCAGGAAGAGCTGTTTTATCCTTCCAATGAAGAAAAAATGCGTCTGCTACAGACTTTGCTGGAAGAAGAGTGGCCTGATCGCTGCATCATTTTTGCCAACACCAAACATCGTTGTGAAGACGTCTGGGCTCATTTGGCTGCTGATGGTCACCGCGTCGGTTTGCTGACGGGTGATGTTGCACAGAAAAAGCGCCTGCGGATCCTCGAAGAATTCAGTCAGGGCAATCTGGATATTCTGGTCGCCACCGATGTTGCCGCTCGTGGGTTGCATATCCCCTTAGTGACACATGTCTTTAACTATGACCTGCCGGATGACTGTGAAGATTATGTCCATCGAATTGGCCGGACTGGTCGTGCCGGAGAAAGTGGTCATTCCATCAGCCTGGCATGTGAAGAGTACGCGCTGAACTTACCTGCTATTGAAGAGTATATTCAGCACCAGATACCTGTCAGCAAATACAACAGCGATGCATTGCTGAAAGATTTACCCGTACCCAAGCGCCGTAACCGCGCCCGTTCAGGGGGACACCCACGGCGCACCAATATGCCGCGCCGTGGCAACCCGACGCGCAGTCGCAATCGCCCAAGCTAAAATGACGCAATGATGAAATAATACGATGCTGAAATAACACATGCCGGAATAAAATACTATGCTGAGTTCTTCTTCGCTCTATGCCGCTATCGATTTAGGCTCAAACAGTTTCCACATGCTGGTGGTCCGTGAAATATCCGGTAGTATTCAAGTGGTCACCCGCATCAAACGCAAAGTCAGGCTGGCCGCCGGATTGGATAAAAATAACCATTTATCGCAGCAGGCAATGGAACGGGGATGGCAGTGCCTCCGCCTTTTTTCCGAATACTTGCAGGATATTCCTGCCACGCAGATCCGCGTTGTTGCTACAGCAACCTTGCGTCTTGCAGCAAATTCGGATGAGTTTGTGAGAAAAGCTTCAGCAATATTAAGTAGTCCTGTCAATGTCATCAGTGGTGAAGAAGAGGCTTGCCTGATTTACCAAGGTGTTGCCCACACCACAGGTGGGCCTGAACAACGGCTTGTCGTGGATATTGGAGGTGCCAGTACAGAACTCGTAACAGGCATCGGGGCTAAGGCCAGTCAGCTATGCAGTCTTGAAATGGGCTGCGTCACTTGGCTGGAACGTTATTTCAATGATCGCAGCCTGACAGAAGAAAATTTCGCCAAGGCGGAATCTGCTGCCCATGTCATTCTAAGTTCCGTCGCCACAACTCTGCTTGAGCAGGGGTGGCACATTTGCGTGGGCGCTTCCGGTACAGTACAGGCTTTGCAGGAAATCATGATTGCTCAGGGCATGGATGAGTTGATCACCCTGCCTAAGCTTCAGCAACTCAAACAGCAGGCAATTGAGTGCGGCAAGCTGGAAGAACTGGAAATTGATGGGCTGACACTAGAACGGGCATTGGTTTTTCCCAGTGGTTTGGCAATCTTAATTGCTATTTTTCAGGCATTGAAAATCGAGAGCATGACACTGGCAGGTGGCGCATTACGTGAAGGTTTGGTTTACGGGATGCTGGATTTGCCAATTGAGCAAGATATTCGCGAAAAAACCCTGCGTAATATGCAGCATCGCTTTCAACTGGATACTGAACAAGCACAACGTGTCAGACAGTTGGCCGAACACTTTTGCCAGCAAATCGCCAAACCCTGGGAGTTGAATGAACGCTGCCACGAATTATTAAGCAGTGCATGTTTACTCCATGAAATCGGTCTGTTCATTGATTTTCGTCAGGGAGCAGCGCATTCTGCTTATCTGGTTAGCCATTTAGATCTGCCCGGTTATACACTTGCGCAAAAACGCCTGTTGGCCGCCCTGTTGAAAAATCAAAGTGGTCCTGTGGACTTAGCATCACTCAGCCAGCAGAATGCTCTACCACCATTGCAGGCACAACGGTTATGTCGTTTATTGCGCCTCGCAATTATTTTCGCCAGCCGTCGGCGAGATGACTCTTTGCCTGCTTTGCGGTTACGGGTAGAAAATGAAACTCTCATGATCACCCTCCCCTACCAATGGCAGATGAAACACCCACTCAGGGCTGAAGCATTGCAGCAGGAAATGAAATGGCAAAGTTATGTCCAATGGCCGCTGTTTCTTGAAGAACAGAATAACTCCCGCCTAGGCTAATCCTGTATTTCCATACCCTGTATTCATACCGGATACAGGGTTTTCATCAAGTGGCTTACCTGCCAACATTTTTTTGCCCAAGCCCCAAACGCGATTTAATATCCGCAAGGCGTGATTGCCCCTGTTTCATTCGCTCTTCCGCACTTATCACCCTTTTCCCCTTCGGCCAATGCAAGTCATCTTGCGGCAATTCCAGCAAGAATCGGCTTGGTTCAGGACGAATGAGTTCACCATACTGGCGACGCTCTTTGCTCAATGTGAAAAAAAGCTCTCTCTGCGCACGGGTAATGCCGACATAAGCCAGACGGCGCTCTTCCTCTATATTGTTTTCATCAATGCTGCTTTGGTGCGGCAACAGACCTTCTTCCATCCCCACCAGAAATACATAAGGAAATTCTAATCCCTTAGAAGCATGTAACGTCATTAGCTGAACCTGATCCAGCTCTTCATCTTCCTCTCCCCGCTCCAGCATATCTCGCAATGTAAAACGGGCTACTACTTGAGAAAGCGTCATTGGATCATTCAAATCATCGCCTTCAAGCATTTCGCTCATCCAGGTGAAGAGTTGGTTGACGTTCTTCATTCTCATTTCAGCCGCTTTTGGGCTGGGCGAAGTCTCATATAGCCAGCTTTCGTAATCCATACCACGCAGTAAGTCTCTCACTGCCAGCAGTGGCTCACGCTCCGCCTGACGGGATATTTCATCCATCCAATGAGTGAAACGCTGTAATGCAGCCAAGCCACGCCCGGTCAGATGTTGTTCCAAACCAAGGCCAAAACTGGCCTGATACAGGCTCTTGTTACGTTGATTTGCCCACTCGCCCAATTTCTGGATCGTTACCGCACCGATTTCTCGCCGTGGTGTATTAACGATGCGCAGAAACGCACTATCATCTTCAGGATTGGTTAGAACACGCAGGTAAGAGAGCAAGTCCTTGATTTCTGGTCGGGAAAAGAACGACGTTCCACCTGAAATGCGATAAGGAATGCGGTTTTGCATCAACATTTTTTCGAAGATCCGGGACTGATGATTGCCTCGATAAAGGATCGCGTAATCTTTATATTCCGTTTTATTGATAAAGTGATGAGCGATCAATTCACCTACCACACGCTCAGCTTCATGATCTTCATTATTCGCTTCTATCACCCTGAGCGGGTCGCCATAATGTAACTCTGAAAAGAGTTTTTTCTCAAATACATGGGGGTTGTTGGCAATCAGAATGTTCGCCGCTTTCAATATTCGTCCCGATGAACGGTAATTTTGTTCCAGCTTAATGACATTCAACTGCGGAAAGTCCTCTTTCAGCAGGATCAAATTTTGTGGGCGAGCGCCACGCCATGAATAAATGGATTGATCATCATCACCAACTACCGTAAAACGTGCGCGATTCCCAACCAATAGCTTCACCAATTGATACTGGCTCGTATTGGTATCTTGGTATTCATCCACCAGCAGATAGCGAATTTTATTCTGCCAGCGTTCTCTGACTTCTTCATCACGCATTAACAGCAGTGTCGGTTTGGTGATCAGGTCATCAAAATCAAGCACGTTACAACTGTTCAGATGCAAATCATAGCGGCGATAACACTCTGCAAATTGATGTTCTTGTGCCGAACGAGCTGTCCTGATTACCTGCTCTGGCGGCATTAAGTCATTCTTCCAGTTGGAGATGCAGGAAATAAGTTTTTTTAACAGATCCTTATCTTCTTCCAGTAGATCCGCGGTAAGATCTTTCAGCAATGCCATCTGATCTTGATCATCAAACAGTGAAAAATTACTTTTCATGCCCAGCGCTTTGTATTCGCGCTTGACGATCTCCAAGCCCAAAGTGTGAAAAGTTGAGATCGTCAGCCCTTTCGTTTCCTTGCGGCCTAAAGTCTGCGCTACACGCTCTTTCATCTCACGTGCCGCCTTATTGGTGAAAGTCACCGCAGCAATCTGACGAGCTTGATAACCACAGGTGCGGATCAGATGGGCTATTTTATTGGTGATCACGCGGGTTTTACCGGAACCTGCACCGGCCAGAACCAGACAAGGCCCTGTGACAAATTCAACCGCTTGTTGTTGGCTTGGATTTAATCGCATACTGTTTCAAGATGATATCTGGATGAAAGATCAGAAAGCAGAATTGTAGCAGAAAGCAAGATTCAGAGGCGGTTTTCTTTACATGAGTGAATTATTACAAGATAAAAGAGTAAAAAGTGCCGATATATTCTATTTTTGAATTTTATTTTTTAATGGATTAATAAAAAGTAGAAAAATGGACTTATTACAAATACTCTTAACCCATAAATATTTAGCTATCTCTTCTGCCATATTTGATGTCATTGTTGGGATCTCATTGTACAAGGAAAAAACGCCGCTTTATGGTGTTCTATCGACATGCATTCTCTTTGTTACGCTTCATAGGAATAAACACCAGCCCATAGCCACAGCCACAATCACAATCACACTCATCTTTCTGTTATTTATTACTTTTTTACTTACCCCCAAGCGTAACAGGGAGACAGATAACCAAGTCATCTATTATTCATTACCTTGCTGGATAGCCGTCACCAATATCGTCATCGGCCTTTTTATATGATTATCTATTAATATTTAGTAACGTAGAAAATTAACTTGATTATTTTTTACTGAGGATTGCCATGAATTTATTTAAATTAAATGATGACTGTCTATTAATTGAAATAAGTAACGTTTGTTTAACCTCATTAGTGCTATAACAATCACTACGCTTATTGACATGAAATCAATAAAAGGGAGGTAATATGGTGTTACGTAAGACAGGCTTTTTCTTTGACGAATACTGTTTCTGGCATAATTCCGGGTTACAACATGTCGTCGTACTTCCCGTTGGTGGATGGGTACAACCCCCCAGTAGTGCGGGACATGCTGAATCACCAGAAACCAAACGCAGAATGAAAAGCTTAATGGATGTTTCGGGTTTAAGTCGCTCACTGCAACTACGGAGCGCTGAGCCTCTTGATGATGCAACGTTAAGGCTAGTTCACACTGAAGATTATTTACAACGTTTTAAATCCGTAAGTGATAATGGCGGAGGAATGTTAGGATCTGAAGCCACGATGGGACAAGGTAGCTATGAAATCGCCAAATTGTCCGCCGGACTCACCTATGCGGCGGTAGAAGCCGTGTTACAAGGCGAATTAGATAATGCCTACAGCCTTTCCCGTCCTCCCGGACACCACTGCCTGCCGGATAAAGCGATGGGCTTTTGTTTCCTTGCCAATATCGCCCTCGCCATTGAGTACGCCAAAGAGCAACTTGGTGTAGGCCGGGTTGCTGTTATTGACTGGGATGTTCACCACGGCAATGGCACACAGCATATATTCTGGGAGCGTGATGACGTTTTGACTATTTCACTGCATCAGGACGGTTGTTACCCTGAAGGTTATAGTGGCGAAGAAGATATCGGTGCAGGCAAGGGAGAAGGTTTCAATATCAATATCCCATTGATGGCCGGTGCTGGGCATAATAGTTATCTCTATGCCATGGATCAAATTGTGCTTCCTGCATTGCGACGTTACCAACCAGAGCTGATTATTGTTGCCTGTGGCTATGACGCCAATGCCTTCGATCCTCTCGCACAGATGCAACTGCACAGTAACAGTTTCCGTGAAATGACCCGCAAGGTACAACAGGCAGCGGATGAATTGTGTCATGGAAAATTAGTTATGGTTCACGAAGGTGGTTATGCCGAAGCCTATGTCCCTTTCTGTGGATTGGCTGTTATGGAGGAATTAAGTGGCATTCGTACCGATGTCATTGATCCTTTACTAAACAATATTCAATTGCAGCAACCTAAAGAGCGATTTGAAGCATTTCAGCGTCAAGCTATTGATGAGCTGAAACGGCAATTCGAGCTGTAAGAATTACCTATAGCCAGTAGATTTCAAATGATTGCCTGAAGATGGAAGGAACAACCTGCCCGATGAAACAACTTCGGGCAGGGAATATATTACTTTCTTCGCCGGCTGATATTATCCGCCAACCGCAATGCGTTTCATATCAGTCATATAACCACGCAGGGTACGACCGATAGTTTCAATCGGATGGTTACGGATCGCTTCATTCACATCACGCAGTTGGGCATTGTCGATACCACGATCTGCGACTGCTTTACCTAAATCTCCTGCTTGCAGAGTCGCCATGAATTTCTCTTTCAGCAGCGGAACCGCAACGTAAGAGAACAGGTAGTTACCATATTCTGCCGTATCGGAAATGACTACGTTCATTTCATACAGGCGCTTACGGGCAATGGTGTTCGCAATTAACGGCAGCTCATGCAGAGATTCGTAATAAGCTGATTCTGCAATAATGCCGGAATCAACCATCGTTTCAAATGCCAGCTCTACTCCAGCCTTGACCATCGCGATCATCAACACACCATGATCAAAGTATTCCTGCTCACTGATGTTGCCATGGTAATCAGGGTAATTTTCGAATGGTGTCCCGCCAGTTTCTTCACGCCAAGTCAGCAGGTTTTTATCGTCATTCGCCCAGTCTGCCATCATTGTGGAAGAGAATTCACCAGAAATGATGTCATCCATATGTTTTTGGAACAACGGAGCCAGAATAGTTTTCAGCTGCTCAGAAAGGGCATAGGCACGCAGTTTCGCCGGATTGGAAAGGCGATCCATCATCAGTGTAATACCCCCCTGTTTCAGGGCTTCGGTAATGGTTTCCCAGCCAAACTGAATTAATTTACCTGCATAACCTGGTTCGGCACCATCAGCAATCAGTTGGTCATAACACAGCAGAGAACCTGCCTGTAACATGCCACACAAAATGGTTTGTTCACCCATCAAATCAGATTTAACTTCTGCTACGAAAGAAGATTCCAGAACACCTGCGCGATGCCCACCCGTTGCGGCTGCCCACGCTTTCGCAATCGCCATCCCCTCGCCTTTTGCATCATTTTCTGGATGCACGGCAATCAGGGTAGGAACACCAAATCCACGCTTATATTCTTCGCGAACTTCCGTTCCCGGGCACTTAGGAGCAACCATTACAACAGTGATATCCTTGCGTACCTGCTCACCCACTTCAACGATATTAAAACCGTGGGAATAGCCCAGTGCCGCACCTTCTTTCATCAAGGGCTGAACAGCCTGAACCACCGCTGAGTGTTGTTTGTCTGGTGTCAGGTTGATAACCAAATCGGCTTGTGGAATTAATTCTTCATAAGTGCCAACCTTGAAGCCATTTTCGGTTGCTTTACGCCATGATGCACGTTTTTCATCAATTGCTTCTTTACGCAAGGCATAAGAGATATCCAAACCCGAATCACGCATGTTAAGACCTTGGTTTAGCCCTTGTGCACCACAGCCGACAATCACCACTTTCTTGTCTTTTAAATACCCTGTCTCGTCAGCAAATTCTTCCCGCGCCATAAAACGACATTTGCCTAACTGTGCCAATTGCTGGCGCAAGTTCAACGTATCAAAATAATTAGCCATGGTGACTCCGTTATAATTAGGTGTGATGTTGTTTGCATAGTGCCAATATATGACATGCAAGCCATTGCTTAAATTGATATATTAACAAGACTATATTGCAATTTATGCAATAGTGATTTCTACACCAAAAAGTCTTTAAGCAAAGGGCGCGAAACAATGGATCTACGTGATTTAAAACTGTTTTTACACCTTGCAGAAAGTTGTCACTTTGGACGCACTGCCAAGGCTATGCACGTCAGCCCATCCACACTTTCACGCCAGATCCAGCGCCTTGAAGAATTATTGGGGCATCCACTTTTTCTACGCGATAACCGAACGGTAAAACTGACCACAGCCGGTGAACAGTTAAGGCAATTTGCTCAACAAACACTCCTGCAATATAAACAACTACAGCACTCGTTAAACCATCAAAGTCCATCACTAACAGGGGAGTTACGTCTGTTTTGTTCAGTGACTGCGGCATATAGCCATTTGCCACAAGTATTAGATAAATTCCGGGCTGAACATCCTTTGGTGGAAATAAAACTGACAACAGGGGATGCGGCTGATGCCGTGGATAGAGTCCAATCTGATGCTGCTGATTTGGGTATTGCGGGCAAGCCTGAGAAACTGCCTGATAATGTTAGTTTTACTAAAATAGGTGAAATACCGCTGGTGCTGATTGCGCCTTCCCTTCCTTGTGCTGTGAGAACCTTGGCGACACAGGCTCCTCCCGATTGGAATAACATTCCTTTTATCCTGCCTGAGCATGGACCTTCCCGTAAGCGCATTGAGCTTTGGTTCCGGCGGCACAAGATCCTGCATCCCGTCATTTACGCAACGGTTTCCGGCCATGAAGCCATTGTCTCCATGGTAGCATTAGGTTGTGGGATCGCATTAATACCTGCGGTTGTCGTCGAAAATAGTTCTGAAACGGTACGTAACCGCATCTCTCTGCTGGAAAATATTTCTCTGGTTGAACCATTTGAATTGGGTGTTTGTGCGCTGAGTAAGCGTTTAAACGACCCTTTAGTTAAGGCGTTTTGGAAGCTATTGTAACCTGAGAACGACTGTAATCTGGAAATAGGTCACTCGATATGAGACGCAAAATAGATAGGCATCTTGAAGCCGTCAGGTTATATGAATATCACAAACAATACCTAGTGCTTTCTCATAATATGAAAACAGAGTGGCATCGCCATCCTTGTATCCAATTGAGTGTTTCATACGATTATTCACAAATGAAAATTGATACTGAACACGGATCACAGCAAGTCTATGGCTTTATTATCGCCAGCAATATTAAACATAAATTACATTCTGAAAATAAATCCTGTTTCAATTTCCTGATAGACCCCGCTCATCCCTTATATCATTTGCTGTTACATCAAATTAAAAATGCCGACATTATCTATCTCAAACCAGACTCCGCTCGTTTAATCGCAGATTATTTCATCCATTGCTTACAATCAGACGTACCACCAGACATTCTTGTCCTAAGCAATTGTTTGAATGACATAGGGTTGAATGACATAGGGTTGAATGACATAGATGACTGCCATTGTTCTCAGGATACACGAATTATAAAAGCGACGACGCTTATTACTGAATTACCCGTTAAAAGCATCTCTTCCAGTAAAATATCAGGTCATCTCTTTCTTTCAGAAAGCCGATTTTTGCATTTATTCCGACAGGAAATGGGAACAAATTTCCGTGGTTATTTATTGTGGAAACGCTTCCATCACGCACTTGAAAAAATAAACTCACCAGATTCATTGACGCTATTAGCTTCCCATAGCGGATTTTCTGATAGTGCGCATTTTAGCCGAACAGGAGTGATGTTATATGGATTCAGCCCTTCTGAATTGAAAAACGCCAGCATTGCTTTTTCTGATATTTGCCTCAGAAAGGTTTCTTCGAAAAAACGATAAGATAGCCAGTTTATTCAATTAAAAAATTTCCCCCACCACTAATCTACCTCTCCATTAAGCTCATTTTGAAAACCAACACCAGGTAAACATAAATAACGCTATTTTCGAGTTGTGATGATAAAAAATGGTGGAAAAAATAATGCCGAAATCGTCAGTAATTACAGATAAAAAATCAAAACGTAAACTGGCTCTGCTTCTTGCAACCCTGTTATTTGCCTCTGCGGGCTTAGGTTATCTCACCTATTGGTTTACTGTGCTGCGCCATTATCAAATAACCGAAGATGCTTATGTTGTTGGCAACCAAGTACAGGTAATGGCACAGATTTCAGGTAGCGTAACAAGTATTCATGCTGACAATACTGATTTTGTCCGTCAGGGCGATATTTTGGTGAGCTTGAATGCCATTGATGCTGAGCACGCTTTGGAGCGGGCAAAAAATGTACTTGCCAATAGTGTCCGGCAAACTCATCAGGTCATGATTGATAATGAGAAATTGCGAGCCAATATCGACCTGAAACAGACTAAGTTGCAGCAGGCAATAGATGATCTAAAACGACGTGAACATTTAGGAGTAACGGGTGCCATCGCTAAAGAAAGCCTGATCCATGCCCGTAATAATGTCCAGATGGCAAAGTCTGAACTGCGTTTTGCGCAGCAACAATATCATGCCAACAAGGCAATGGTTATCAACACACCACTGAAACATCAACCCCCTATTAAACTGGCGGCAACCCAGCTCCGGGATGCTTGGTTAACCTTACAGCGCACCCGAATTGTCGCCCCCGTCACAGGTTATGTGTCTCGTCGCAATGTACAAGTAGGATCACAAATTAAAAATGGCACTCCTCTCATGGTTATCGTTCCTGCTGACCAGCTTTGGGTGGAAGCAAACTTCAAAGAAGTCCAGCTTACTCATGTTCGCATCGGTCAACCTGTAACATTAACCAGCGATTTTTACGGTAGTGACATTTCTTATACAGGTAAGGTTGTCGGTTTGGATATGGGGACGGGCAGTGCCTTTTCTTTATTACCGGCTCAAAATGCCACTGGAAACTGGATAAAAGTCGTCCAACGACTGCCTGTCCGAATTACTCTGGAATCACAACAACTCATTGATTACCCATTGCGCATCGGATTATCTATGCACGCCTCCATTGATACCAGAAATCAAGACGGCATAGTCCTCGCCAAAGTACCTCGCCAAGGGATCGTGTATAAAACCGATGTTTTGTCTTACGACACAGGAGAAGTTGAGTCGTTGATTAGTGACATTATTTCGATGAATACCAGCAAAGGATGAGGACAATATGTCACATGAACCATTATCGGGAGTCAAACTGGGCTGGTTGACACTGGCTCTGGCACTGGCTGCTTTTTTGCAAATACTGGATCTGACAATTGCTAACGTTGCAATATCGACCATTGCCGGTGATCTGGGTTCTTCCACTTCTCAAGGGACTTGGGTAATTACTTCGTTTGCCGTTGCCAATGCGATTTCCATTCCATTAACCGGTTGGCTGGCAAAACGGTTCGGTGAGGTTCGTGTCTTTTTAGCATCAACGATTTTATTTATTATCGCATCCTGGTTATGCGGCATATCCAATAGTCTGGAAATGCTGATTTTATCACGCGTTGTACAAGGCGTTGCCGCAGGCCCAATTATGCCTCTTTCACAAAGTTTATTACTGAATAACTATCCCCAGCCAAAACGCAATATGGCATTGGCGATGTGGTCGATGACTATCGTGGTTGCTCCTGTCTGTGGCCCTATTCTCGGCGGTTGGCTCAGTGATAGTTATCATTGGGGTTGGATATTTTTGATTAATATTCCATTCGGTTTGGCGGTTGTTGCTATCGCCTGGATGTTACTCAAGGATCGGGAAACGAAAACAGAAACGAGCCCGATTAACGCGGTAGGGTTGATTTTATTGATTGCGGGTGTTGGTTGCTTTCAGTTGTTGCTTGACCGCGGGAAAGAGCTTGATTGGTTTAGCTCATCAGAAATTATTACATTGGCCGTCATCGCCGTAGTTTGCCTCACTTTTCTGATTATCTGGGAGCTAACTGATAACTCCCCCATCATTGATTTATCGTTATTTAAATCCCGTAATTTTACGATTGGGACAGTGTGTATCAGTCTGGCGTTTTTGCTTCACATCGGGACGCTTGTTCTGCAACCTCAGCTATTACAGATGGTATTTGGCTACACCGCAACTTGGGCAGGATTAGTTCTGGCACCTTTGGGTATCATGCCAATCATTCTTGCACCACTTATTGGTCGTCTTGGTTCAAAAATCGATATGCGCTATTTGGTGATGTTCAGCTTTATTGTTTTTACTTTGTGCTTCTTCTGGCGGGCTTATACTTTCGAACGCTCTATGGATTTTGCCGCCGCAGCCTGGCCTCAATTTATGCAAGGATTCGCCATCGCCTGCCTGATTATGCCGCTTAACGCCATCATCCTATCCGATATTAAACCTGATAAAATTGCCTCTGCGGTGAGCTTATTCAACTTCCTGCGCACTCTGGCAACATCGGTGGGAACCTCTATCACAACAACTATTTGGTCGAACCGTGAGTCAGTTCACCATGTCCAACTTACACAAGCAGTAAGCCCCTATAATCCCATTGCAACCCAAGCCTATGAAAATATGCAGCAATTTGGCCTGTCACATGCTCAGATCAGTAGTAAATTGGCACACGAAATCACTAATCAGGGGCTGATTATTGCTGCCAATGAAATTTATTGGTTATTCGCCTTTCTTTTCCTGATCATGCTCTTGCTAATTTGGCTGGCCCACCCAACCACCACAGATAAAAAGCATAGAAATAAAAATAAGGAGTAAAAATAAAGAGTAAAATCAGCAAATAACCCCCAAAAGGGGGCTATCTTGTAATTGCTTAAGTCAAAAATAATTTAAATGAGGAATTTTCTGTTTCATCATGATATTCATAGCCCAATTCATCTAAATGGCGATCAAAGCATAACTCCGAGCCTGAAAGCTCAAAAGCAGCCAGTACACGTCCATAGTCTGTGCCGTGGCTACGATAATGGAACAGGGTGATATTCCAGTGAGTACCCAATGTTTGCAAAAATTTCAGCAACGCCCCCGGAGATTCAGGAAAAGCAAAACTAAATAATCGCTCCTGCAATGGCTTGGATGGCCTGCCGCCTATCATGTAGCGGACGTGCAGTTTCGCCATTTCATCATCGGTAAAATCAGCTACCTGATATTCCGATGCTTTTAGTTCTTCAATGATTTCACGACGTTCAGCACTTCCACGACTTAATCTGATACCGACAAAAATACAGGCTTTGCTTGGATCGGTAGAGTCCGAGTAACGATAGCTGAATTCTGTCACAACACGGGGTCCCAATATTTGGCAAAAATTCAGGAAACTGCCCTTTTGTTCAGGAATAGTGACCGCCAGCAAAGCTTCACGTTGTTCTCCCAGCTCACAGCGCTCTGAAACATAACGCAGACCATGAAAATTCACGTTGGCACCAGAAAGAATATGCGCTAACCGCTCTCCTTGAATCTGATGTTGCTGAACATATTTCTTCAATCCCGCCAATGCCAGCGCCCCAGAAGGCTCGGCAATCGCCCTGACATCTTCGAAAATATCTTTCATGGCGGCGCAAATGGCATCACTGTCTACCGTAATGACATCGTCAACATATTGCTGGCATAAACGGAATGTTTCATCGCCAATACGTTTAACTGCTACACCTTCCGCAAATAATCCAACCCTTGGTAAATCAACCGGATGCCCAGCTTCCAGCGCGGCTTTCAGACAAGCAGAGTCTTCAGCTTCCACGCCTATAACTTTCATTTCAGGTACAAGTTGTTTGATAAGAACTGCGACCCCCGCAATTAACCCCCCTCCACCAACAGGAACAAAGATGCGGTCAAGGTAAACATCCTGCTGCAACAATTCCATCGCCAAAGTTGCCTGACCCGCGATCACTGTAGGATGGTCAAACGGGGGAACAAAGGTGTAGCCATGCTCTTTTGCCATTTCGATCGCTTTTGCTTTCGCTTCATCGAAATTTGCACCGTATAACAGCACTTCCCCACCAAAACCGCGTACTGCATCAACTTTAATATCCGCTGTAGCTATTGGCATCACGATAATAGATTTTACACCAACCTTACTGGCCGATAACGCAACGCCCTGCGCATGGTTTCCCGCCGATGCCGTAATTACGCCTTTGGTTTTTTGCTCTTCCTTCAAACCGGCAATCATCGCGTATGCACCACGCAATTTGAAACTGTGCACTGACTGGCGATCTTCCCGTTTAATCAAAATGGTATTATTTAAACGAGCAGAGATTTTTTTCATTTCCTGTAACGGGGTAACTTGTGCGACATCATAAACTGGTGAACTCAGTGCGGCTTTGAGATATTCCGCTCCTTTGGGTTCAGAATTAAGAGAATAAACTGCCACCATTAACCCCCCAGCTTAGCCTTATCGCGCACAGCCCCTTTGTCAGCACTGGTCGCCAACGAAGCATAAGCCCGCAATGCAAAAGAAACCTGACGTTCTCTGGATTTAGGTGTCCACGCCTCATCACCGCGGGATAATTCAACCTGTGTGCGTTCAGCAAGTTCTTTTTCGCTAACATCTAACTGGATTTTACGGTTTGGAATATCAATATTGATGATATCGCCATCATAAATTAGCCCTATCAAACCGCCACTTGCCGCTTCTGGGGAGATATGACCAATGGATAACCCCGATGTACCTCCCGAAAAACGGCCATCAGTGATCAACGCGCAGCTTTTGCCTAACCCCATCGATTTCAAGTAGGTCGTGGGATAGAGCATCTCTTGCATACCGGGGCCACCTTTCGGGCCTTCATAGCGAATGACAACCACATCGCCTGCCACAATTTTTCCACCCAGAATTGCGTCTACCGCATCTTCCTGACTCTCATAAACTTTGGCAGGGCCACGGAAAATCAAGCTGCCTTCATCCACCCCCGCCGTTTTCACGATGCAACCGTCCACAGCAACATTACCAAACAGAACAGCTAAACCACCATCTTGACTGTAAGCATGTGCACGCTCACGAATACAACCTTTCTCACGGTCATTATCCAACGATGGCCAACGACAATCCTGCGAGAAAGCTTGGGTAGTACGAATTCCGGCCGGCCCTGCCGCATACATGCTCTTAACACCTTCATCTTCTGTCAGCATGATGTCGTACTGAGCCAATGTTTGTGGCAAGTCCAAACCCAAGACGTTTTTTACATTCCGATGCAGCAGCCCTGTACGATCCAGTTCACCAAGAATACCAATCACTCCGCCAGCACGGTGTACATCTTCCATATGGTACTTCTGGGTACTTGGAGCAACCTTACATAAATGAGGAACCTGACGAGACAGGCGATCAATATCCGCCATCGTGAAATCAACTTCACCTTCTTGCGCCGCTGCCAATAAATGCAGAACAGTGTTCGTCGAACCGCCCATCGCAATATCCAGTGTCATGGCATTTTCAAATGCGGCTTTAGTTGCAATATTGCGTGGTAAGGCGCTGTCATCATTTTCTTCGTAGTAACGTTTGGTCAATTCAACAATGCGCTTACCCGCGTTGATGAATAGATTTTTGCGATCTGCATGCGTGGCGAGCAGTGAACCATTCCCCGGTTGCGAAAGCCCCAATGCTTCAGTCAAACAGTTCATTGAGTTCGCAGTGAACATGCCAGAGCAAGAACCGCATGTCGGACAAGCCGAACGTTCGATTTGGTCACTTTGTTCATCACTGACGTTTGGATTGGCCCCCTGAATCATGGCGTCAACCAGATCCAACTTGATAATCTGATCAGATAAGCGTGTTTTACCCGCTTCCATTGGACCACCGGAAACAAAAATAACCGGAATGTTCAGGCGCAGGGAGGCCATAAGCATCCCCGGTGTAATTTTGTCACAGTTAGAAATACATACCATGGCATCAGCACAGTGGGCATTGACCATGTATTCCACCGAGTCTGCGATCAATTCACGCGAAGGCAGTGAATAGAGCATGCCGCCATGCCCCATCGCAATACCATCATCAACCGCGATGGTATTGAATTCTTTCGCCACTCCCCCTGATGCTTCAATCTGTTCTGCCACCAGCTTGCCGAGATCACGCAGATGAACATGGCCCGGCACGAATTGTGTGAATGAGTTAACAACGGCAATGATGGGTTTCCCAAAATCGGCGTCTGTCATACCTGTCGCCCGCCATAAAGCACGGGCTCCCGCCATATTGCGGCCATGTGTTGTTGTAGCAGAACGATATTTCGGCATTGTCTTTACTCCCAAATCTGTCTTATCTAATTAACTTCAACAATTAAAACAGGCGGGGAACGACCGCCTGTTGGGGGTTATATTTTTTTATTAAGGATTAACCGGGTCCAGCCAGCCCCATTTATCTTCTGTCGTACCATCAAATAGGCCAAAAAACGCATTTTGGATTTTTTTGGTGATAGGGCCACACTTGCCAATACCAACCTGAATGTCATCTACACTACGAACTGGCGTGATTTCTGCCGCAGTTCCGGTCATGAATACTTCATCCGCCAAATAGAGTGATTCACGAGACAATGTCTGTTCGCGGACTTCTAAGCCAAGATCCTGCGCCAACTTGATAATCGCATCACGAGTGATCCCCGGCAGGGCTGCGGAAGTAAATGGCGGTGTAAACAGAATTCCATCTTTTACTTCAAACAGGTTTTCACCCGCCCCTTCTGAAATATAACCATTAACATCCAGAGCAATGCCTTCCTGATAACCATGACGTCTTGCTTCACTTCCCACCAGCAGAGAAGAGAGATAATTACCCCCTGCTTTCGCTGCCGTCGGGATAGTATTTGCTGCTACGCGATTCCATGACGAAACCATCGCATCAATGCCTTGCTCCAACGCTTCTTCTCCGAGATAAGCGCCCCAAGGAAAAGCCGCAATAATGACATCTGTTTTATAGCCAGCGGGAGGATTCACCCCCATTCCAACATCACCAACAAATACCAATGGACGAATGTAAGCACTGACCAATTTATTTTTGCGAAGTGTTTCGCGGCAAGCTTCCATTAACTCATCAACACTCTGACTCACTGGAAAACGGTAAATTTTGGCTGAGTCACGTAAGCGTTGCATATGTTCACGATGGCGAAATACAACAGGCCCCTTGTGAGAATCATAACAACGGATACCTTCAAATATTGAAGTGCCATAATGCAGGGCATGAGACATAACGTGAACTTTAGCATCAGCCCAAGGCACCATTTCACCATTGAACCAAATATAATCAGCTTGCTTTGTCATTCTAAATCTTCCTTCGATTGCGCACTATGCGCTTATTAATTGTGATTTTTTATGTTGGATCTCGATACCAGCAACATCCACTAATTTCATCAATTGAGAAAAAAGTAAATTAACGGGACGCTGACTGGTCACTGTGAGTTCAATGCTTACATTATCACTATCTGTTGTGTGATCCATATTCAATGCGCGTACCTGAAATCCTCGATGACGGGTAACTCTCAGAATTCGTTCCAAAATTTCAGGACAAAACTTTGCCTGAATAGCAAGTTGATGCTGCATCATAATGACTTCTCCAACATGGTGGCGTTGCTTGCGCCTGGTGGAACCAATGGCCAGACATTCTCTAGTTCATCAATAGATACGTGTAATAAATAAGCGCCATCACTGTTGAACAAAGCATCCAAAGCTTCACTTACTTGCGCTTTATCGGTGATTTTTCGCCCTGGAATATCAAAGGCTTGTGCCAACGTAAGAAAATCCGGGTTATCAGTTAAGATCGTTTCGCTGTAACGTTTTTCAAAAAACAGTTCTTGCCACTGGCGAACCATTCCTAATCGCTGGTTATCCAATAAGATCATTTTGACCGGTAATTGCTTGCGTTTGATTGTTCCCAACTCCTGAACATTCATCATGAAAGAACCATCACCAGATATACAGATAACCGTATCTTCAGGACGTGCCATCTGAGCACCAATTGCCGCTGGAATGCCAAACCCCATCGTGCCCAAACCACTTGATGTGATGAAATTCTCTGGCTGGCTAAATGTCATGTGCTGGGCAGTCCACATTTGATGTTGTCCAACATCGGTTGTAACCACGGTATTAGGCGATGCACGATCCGAAATCTGTTTCAACAACAGCGGGGCATAAATGCTTTCCCCCTGATAGTCATAACGCCATGCATGATCATTTTTTAATTGCTTGATTTCTTGCTGCCAGTCCTGAATTGAGACAGATTGCTGTAACTGAGGTAACAATATTTTTAAATCACCCAATAATGAAACATGGGTTTGACGTAATTTATTGAACTCAGCAGGATCAATATCTAAGTGGATCACTTTGGCATGAGGAGCAAAGGTATTCAGCTTTCCTGTTACGCGATCATCGAAACGAGCACCAACGGCAATTAATAAATCACAGGATTGAACAGCAAAATTGGCCGCTTTGGTTCCGTGCATCCCTAACATGCCCAAGTAGCACTCATGTTCAGGATCCGCAGCACCTAAGCCTTTCAAGGTGGAAACGACAGGTATTCCTGTTTCTGCAACAAAACTGCGTAATTCAGGAACGGCACCAGACATTCCAACCCCTCCGCCTACGTACAAGACAGGTTTGCTCGATAACGCCAACAGTTGACGAGCCTGATCCAGCTCTTGCTCGGGGAATGGAAATGTTGGCGAGTCTGATAAGTCTGACACCAGATACGGAGCAAAATCACCCTGAGCCAGCTGGATATCTTTCGGTAAATCAACTAAAACAGGGCCGGGACGTCCACTCATGGCAATCGTAAAAGCATCAGCCATTATTTGGGGTAATTTTTCCAGTGAATCCACAAGAAAACTGTGTTTTGTGCAGGACAGGGACATTCCCAACATATCGATTTCCTGAAAGGCATCCGTCCCTATAAATTCAGAACTCACCTGACCGGTAATCGCCACAACAGGAACAGAATCCAGCAATGCGTCAGCTAACCCCGTGATTAAATTTGTTGCACCCGGCCCTGATGTCGCGATGCAGACTCCTGGCTTACCACTTGCTCTGGCATAGCCGATTGCTGCCATGACAGCACCTTGTTCATGACGGCATAACACGTGCTCAATTCCACCGTCATACAGCGCATCATAAACCGGCATAATAGCCCCGCCGGGATAACCAAAAACTTTTTCAATTCCCTGCGTTCGTAATGCTTCTATAACCGATTGTGCCCCGTTCATTGCCATCTCCCCTGTTATGTTTACCTTGCAATTGGCTGTTGTGATGTTGTGTTATGTCGTTGTCAGGTGCCAAAAATCGTGCCAAAAAAAAGGCCCCCGCGCCTTTCGGTGCGGGGGCCTTTTTTGAATCCGGCTATTTTTCTGTCTAAGCCTTCATTCGTCCAAGTGCAGCCCCGCACGGTGGAATAATCACCACCACGCTCACAATAATTAGGCTAATCACTAGGACAAATGTGTTCATAATTTTGTTCGTTTTAACTCGTATGCTTGACGTATATTTAAGAGTTACCACTTTCTGTGATCATTGACAACGATTATTTTTATTTTTTCATAACAAAATTATTTTATTTATATTTTTCATTCAGATAGATCTATAAACAGATAAATTCACTGAAATTTATTACTTTTTCGCTCTAAAAGAATCACTATCTGTTTGTTTTGTAAAATATTTAATAAACCAAATAATAAAAAACAAGTTAATCATCTAGCTAAAAATAACACGACATAAAAACACATCCAAAATTAGTATTATTGGCTAATAGTTATTACC
>NZ_LFCV01000043.1 GCF_001037465.1 Xenorhabdus khoisanae | reverse complement strand
ACCCATGACTCAATAATGAAATATTATATTAATAAAATGCCAATATTTAGAGTTTATAGCTATAAAATGGTAAAAAAAAGATAATAAATCTGTAATTCCAAGCCTTCTTATTTAAAAATAGCGTGAGATATTTCACGTTTTGAATATTTTCTGTTATGATGGGATTGACGGCGAGTGCTTTATAAGGATCGGAAACTAATTTCTGAGACAGTGAAGAAGTCAGTATTTAGATCTAGAAGATGTTAAATATATTATCGCTACAACTTTAACTGAACAAGATTATTATAAGGAAAAGGATTTTAATGATTTATATCATAAATGATGGAAAATAGAAGAATTATATAAGTAATTCTATGTACTAAAGATTTCCATTCACATAATGAGAAAAGAGCTAAACAAGAACTTCAGGCGCATATATTAGGAGACCATAATTGTTAGAAGATTGAGCTCTTTAGTTGTGTTTCGTTTCGGTGGCGTTCTATAGCTAAATCAATAAGTCGCGTGATTAGGTTTGTATAGCTAAGGCCACTTGCTTCCCACAGTTTTGGATACATGCTTATGTTGGTAAAGCCTGGTAGAGTGTTAACTTCATTAATCACAATCTGCTTGTCTTCAGTCATAAATAAATCTACTCGAGCCATTCCTGCACAACCAAGAACCTCAAATGCTTTTAAGGCTACATTCCGTATACGCTCGCTGATATCCTGACTTATCTGGGCAGGTACAACTATCTTTGCACCTTCACTTTCAATATATTTGGTTTGATAAGAGTAGAAGCCGCCACTAAGTACAACTTCCCCACATATACTTGCTTCAGGATATTCATTGCCTAGTATCGCACACTCAATTTCTCTTCCATCAATGGCTTTTTCTATTAGCAGTTTGTTGTCAAAGGTGAAAGCGAGTTCAAGCGCTATTTCAAACTCTTCAGGAGTAGCCACCTTACTGACACCTACAGAAGAACCTTGGTTAGCGGGTTTTATGAACACTGGCATACCTAATTGTGTCTGAATTTTTTCAAAGCTCAGCTCATGACGTTTATGGCGGTTAAGGCATGTAAAAGGTGCCACTGTCAATCCTGCATCTCGAAGCAGGCGTTTGGTCACATCTTTATCCATACATACGGCGGAGCCAAGTACCCCGGAACCGACGAAAGGGAGATTAGCCATACGAAGTAATCCCTGTAATGAACCATCTTCTCCCAGTGTGCCGTGTACAATAGGAAAGATAACATCTAATTGTGAAAGCAATTGAGCATTTCTAGATTCGATCAGCTGGTTTTGCACTTGTCCCGGGACAAGTGCAACGTGTCTTCCTGACTGATTCAATGCAATAAGAGAGGGATTATCTGCATTAAGCAAGAATCCAGAAGCTTCGTTAAGATGCCATATACCTTCTTTGTCTATGCCAATGAGTGACACATCGAACTTTTCTTTATCTATAGCATCAAGGATATTTTTCGCTGATTGAAGAGAGACTTCATGTTCGGAAGATTTCCCTCCAAAAAAGAGCCCCACATGGGTTTTTGGCATCTAAATATCTCCATGCGAATTTGAGAGAAGATAAAATCAACAACAAGAATAACACACTAAAAATGTTGCTTTCTGATCAGTTTAGCAATCTTTTGAGATGTTCATAATTACTTTACCATATATGGACAGGGCAAACGGGTCTAATTTATACGGTCGCGGCAGGGATAGCCGTTACCGGCCCCCACACAGCGCCGGACGTGCGCTACTAGGTGTAGCTGCTCGCGTTTAAAAACAGCCGTGCTCGCATTTATCCGCTTTTTCTGCTCACAATAATTGCAAATGAAATCCATTATATCGGCAGTCCAACCGCCAACATTCTGTCGCGCAACTCTGCTGTGCGAACCGGATCGAGCTGATTGTTAAGCAATGCCCTAATTTCAGCGGATTTGGCATCGAATTGTTCCACCATATCTTTTAGACGATAACCATGGCGTGTTAGTGTGGGTTCCAGATCATCAAGTTGTCGCGAGAATACCGATTCTATCAGTGTCGCCGTTATTGGTTTTTCACCGGTCTGATAACCAGCTTCCATGGCCAGTGTCAGATGCAACTGAACCTGAAGTGGTGTACGAAGTTTCATCGCCAGCAAATCGATAGCATCCGTCGTCAGAATGTTTTCTGTTTTTCCTTTCCCCATGCTGGTGTTAAGCAACTACTGAATGTATTCCCGTTGGCTGCCGGTGCTCCCGTCCAGCGTGAAAATATCCGTGCGGTATCCAATCTCTTCCATGGTTGGCCGACGCAGGTCATTACGCAGTTTTGGATGACCGGCTAAAACCACCGATAAGCGGCCACCACCGTCTTCCACGACTTCCATCAACCGTTTTAATCCGGTTAACGTATGCCCGTTCAGATCATGAGCTTCATCAACAAACAACGCCACTGGTCGCTTGCCTTTCTTTACCAGCTCTTGTAATTCACGTTCTCGACGTTCACCTTGTTTGGGGATTTGTACCAGCTTATCTTGTGTCAGATCGTAAAATAATGCGCTAATCAGCGTGGCAAGCTACATGGAAGCCCTGTTATTTAATCAATTTTAGCATACTGTGATTTTAAATTGGATTTTGAGTACGTTTAGCCGAGATTGACTGTCCTGTTTGATCTCAATAAGTATATATGAGTAAAATATATCCAACACATGATTCTCTTTTTCCAAGGTAAATCTTCAGAAATGATGATATCCCCATCAGTACTAAAATAGACTGTTGATAAATTAAGTTGCCCGAACAAAGAAAATTTCATGCGTAACCCCTGGTAGCTAATCGATTTCAGATTTTGGTAAACCATGCTGATAAATCACAGTGGCAACTTGGCGATGAATAAACGGATAAAAAAATAGCCGGCACCCGAGCCGGCTAATAAAATACTGGAAGCAATGTGAGCAATGTCGTGCCTTCCTGAAGATTACATCCTGGGTATTGCAAAGATGTTTTCCCGAAAGCACGGTACGAATGATAATACGTCTCAATTCTATTTGTAAAGCACTTTATTGAGAATTTTTCTCATTAACGTGATCTGATCGTTGTTTTTGAGCAAAAAGCGTTAATTAAGTTACAATAGCCGAACTCTTTTTTATGAATGACGTTTTATATGCGCTATTTGATTTACTGGGTTATATTATTGCTCGCTGCTCCTGCCCTGACAGCTGAGAACACTACTCCAGAATCCGTGAAAACGACACCTGTGCAAACCACATCAGTGCAAACCATTTCAGAATCAATCTCGGAACCTATTCCAAAAACGATTGAAACGCTGCCTGAATCTATACCTGACAACGCCTCAGAAAATTTGTCTTATATTTCAAGCAAATTAAGACAGAATGGTTTTATCTATTGCGTTAATGGCAACCTGAATACATTTAATCCACAATTGAGCATCAGCGGTTTGACCGTGGATACTCTTGCAGCACAAATCTACAATCGCCTGCTGGGCGTTGATCCCCTTACCTATCGTTTAATTCCTGAGCTGGCTTCTGACTGGGAAGTAAGCGACAATGGAGCAACTTATCGCTTTCACCTGCGCCATAATGTTGCTTTCCAAACGACGAATTGGTTTACACCGACCCGCACTATGAACGCTGATGATGTGGTGTTCAGCTTCCGCCGCGTTTTCGATAAAACACATTATTATCATAATGTTAATGGTGGTCACTATCCCTATTTTGATAGCCTGCAATTTGGTGATTCAGTACAGAATATTCGAAAAATCGATAAGTATACCGTCGAATTTCGTCTTAAAGCCCCCGACGCTTCTTTTATTTGGCATCTGGCAACATACTATGCTCCTATACTGTCTCAGGAATATGCTCAAAAATTGCAGCAGATAAATCAGCAGAGAGAGATTGACTGGAAACCTGTAGGAACGGGGCCATTCATGCTAGAGGATTATCAGATGGAACAATTTATCCGCCTTGTCCGTCATGATAAATATTGGAAAGGTAAACCACGCATGGAACAGGTTGTTATAGATGCCGGGGCCGGTGGTACAGGCAGAATATCAAAACTGCTCACGGGTGAATGCGATGTACTGGCCTATCCCGATGCCAACCAGTGGAATATTTTGCATGATGACCCAAACCTACGCCAGACATTACGTTCAGGCATGAACATCGCCTATCTTGCATTTAATACCAGCAAACCGCCGTTGGATAAATTGGAGGTTCGTCAAGCGATTGCTTATGCCATCAATAATCAACGCCTGATGAAATCCATCTATTACGGTACTGCTGAAACAGCGGCGTCGATCTTGCCACGTGCATCATGGGCGTATGATAATCGTGCCGAAATTACCGAATACAACCCTGAAAGATCCCGCAAGATGTTAGGTGAGTTGGGATTACATGGATTGAAGTTAACATTATGGGTGCCGACTGCTTCACAATCCTATAATCCAAGTCCCCTGAAAATGGCGGAACTCATTCAGGCGGATTTGGCTCAGGTCGGGGTTGAAATGTCTATCCGCCCCGTCGAAGGCCGTTACCAAGAAAATCAACTGATGGACAAAACCCATGATATGACATTGGCTGGATGGTCTACTGATAGCAACGATCCCGATAGTTTTTTCCGTCCATTACTGAGTTGTGCGGCTATCGCCTCCCAAACTAACCTAAGTCGTTGGTGTAATGCTGATTTCGATAATGCACTTCATCAGGCTTTATTAAATCAACAGCTTGCTTCACGCATCAAAAATTATCATGTTGCACAAGAAATTCTGGCACAGCAATTACCTGTACTGCCACTGGCTTATGCGATGCGTTTGCAAATATTTCGTCATAACATCAAAGGCCTGGTACTAAGCCCGTTTGGTAATAGTCCCTTTGGCAGTGTGTACCGCGAACAAATAACCACCACGCCTGATGAAAATAAAGAGGAAAGCAAATGATTATTTATATCTTACGTCGTTTGCTGCTTCTGGTTGTGACGTTGTTTTTTCTTTCATTAATCAGTTTCAGCCTGATGTATTTCACACCTCATGGCCCCTTGAGCGGTGCCTCACTGACAGATGCCTTCATTCATTATTTCAGTGGGTTGCTCCAATGGAATTTTGGTATTTCCAGCATTAATGGGGAACGAATTATTGAACAATTGTATGATGTTCTCCCCGCAACAATGGAACTTTGTATTCTTGCTTTTTCCATGGCTCTGTTAGTCGGTATCCCTCTGGGGATTATCGCGGGTGTCTGGCGCAATAAAAAAGTCGATGTCATTATCAGCACATTTGCTCTCTGTGGTTTTTCCATCCCGGTTTTCTGGTTAGCTCTTTTGCTGACGCTGCTTTTTTCACTTTACTTAGGATGGCTACCCGTTTCAGGGCGATTTGATTTGCTCTATCGGATGGAACCCGTGACTGGTTCGGCATTGATTGATTCCTGGTTGTCGAAATCACCTCATCGTAATGAGATGATCATGAGTGTTATTCTGCACATGATTCTGCCCGTTATCACGCTGGCTGTTGCTCCCACAACGGAAGTCATTCGTTTAATGCGTAATAGCACTGAGGAAATATCAACCGCAAATTATATTAAATCAGCAGCAACACGCGGCTTGTCACGGTTGACAATTATTCGCCGTCACCTGCTGCATAACGCTTTACCCCCCATCATTCCCAAACTGGGATTGCAATTTTCAACCATGCTCACATTAGCGATGGTGACAGAACAGGTATTTAACTGGCCCGGTTTAGGACGCTGGCTTATCAGTGCTATTCGCCAGCAGGATTATTCAGTCATTTCAGCAGGAGTTATGGTGATAGGCACGTTGGTTATCTCAGTTAATGTGTTGACAGATATCATCGGCGCGATGGCTAATTCTCTGAAGCATAAGGAATGGTATGCCCTTAGATAATTTTTACCAAGAAAAGAAAATGCCGTCGCCATTGAAAGTTATTTGTCGGTTTTTCTATGCTGACATATTAGCGATGACGGGTTTCTATGGGGTACTGGTTTTAATTGCATTGAGCTTGTTGGGAAACCATCTCGCCCCCTATCAGCTTGATCAGCAATTTCTGGATCAACTGATGCCACCTTCATGGTCACATCACGGTAATGTCGCCTTTTTTCTCGGAACCGATGATCTCGGTCGTGATATTTTCAGCCGCCTGCTGATTGGTACATCTTCCACATTCGGATCTGCACTGGTTGTAACCGCGGCGGCAGCCATTGTGGGACTAATCATCGGCAGCCTCGCAGGGATGACCCACGGGTTTAAGTCTGCGATCCTGAACCATATCCTTGATACCTTACTCTCTATTCCTTCTTTATTGCTGGCGATTATTGTTGTTGCTTTCGCTGGAGCCAGTCTGCATCATGCCATGATAGCTGTCTGGCTGGCGTTACTGCCAAGAATAGTGCGCACTATTTATACGGCTGTACATGACGAATTGGATAAGGAATATATTATTGCAGCACGTTTGGATGGCGCATCAAACTACCATATTTTACGCTATGCCGTTTTTCCTAATATCACTGCGGTAATAGTCACTGAGCTAACGCGTACACTTTCCATCGCTATCCTTGATATTGCAGCCTTGGGATTCCTCGATCTTGGTGCACGGCTGCCATCACCTGAATGGGGTGCGATGCTGGGAGATTCATTGGAATTGATCTATGCTGCGCCATGGACTGTGATGTTGCCGGGAGGCGCAATTATGCTCAGCGTTCTATTGGTTAACTTACTGGGTGACGGACTCCACCGGGCCATTAACGCAGGAGTCGAATAATGCCATTGCTTGATATTCGAAACCTCACCATCGAGTTTATGACGGCAGAAGGCCCCGTCAAAGCGGTTGAGCGCATGAGTATTTCACTGACAGAAGGTGAAATTCTCGGTTTGGCTGGCGAATCAGGATCAGGTAAGAGTTTGATTGCCAAAGCGATATGTGGCGTCACAAAAGATAATCTTAAAGTTACCGCTGATCGTTTTCGTTTCAATGATATTGACTTGTTGCGCCTGACACCACGGCAGCGCCGTAAAGTGATTGGTCACAATATCTCAATGATTTTTCAAGAACCGCAATCATGCCTCGATCCATCAGAAAATGTGGGTAAGCAGCTTATTCAAGCTATTCCCGGATGGACGTTTAAGGGCCGTTGGTGGCAGAGATTTAATTGGAGAAAGCGCCGTGCAATTGAACTGCTGCATCGCGTTGGCATCAAAGACCACTATGACATCATGCACAGTTATCCTTATGAATTAACGGAAGGTGAATGTCAAAAAGTGATGATTGCCATTGCTCTTGCCAATCAACCACGCTTGCTGATTGCAGATGAGCCAACCAATGCAATGGAACCAACCACACAGGCTCAGATATTCCGTTTGCTGTCGAGCTTAAATCAGAATAACAACATGACAATTCTGTTGATCAGCCATGATCTACAAATGATGAGCAAACTGGTGAAACGCATCAATGTACTTTATTGCGGTCAAACAGTAGAAAGTGCCACGCCGGATGAGTTGCTGATAAAACCTTATCATCCCTATACACAAGCGCTGATCCGTTCAATTCCTGATTTTGGCAGCCCACTACCGCATAAGAGCCGATTAAATACATTACCCGGAGCTATCCCGTCACTGGAACATCTGCCGATAGGATGCCGTTTGGGACCACGTTGTCCCTATGCACAGAAAACCTGCATAGCAACCCCTCGGTTACGGGTGATTAAGAATCATGCATTCGCCTGCCATTTCCCCTTGAATATGGAAGAATAGTAAGTGGTTGACACATTATTGGAAGTCAAAAACCTGACTAAAACATTCCGTTATCGCACCGGGCTATTTCGCCGCCATCATCTTAATGCGGTAAAACCCGTGAGCTTTACTTTACAGTCTAAAAAAACACTGGCCATTATTGGTGCAAATGGCTCTGGCAAATCCACTTTGGCGAGAATGCTATCAGGGGTTATTGAACCTACTTCGGGTGAAATTCTGATTAACAACCATAAGCTGGCTTATGGTGATTACAGTTACCGTAGCCAGCGCATCCGCATGATTTTTCAGGATCCCAGCACTTCGTTGAATCCCCGCCAGCGCATCGGCCAGATTTTGGATATGCCATTAATCCTGAATACAGAGCTATCCCCTTCCGAACGGGAGAAACGAATCAATCAGACATTGCGCCAAGTAGGTTTATTACCAGACCACGCCAATTATTATCCACATATGCTGGCATCAGGACAGAAACAGCGTGTGGCTCTGGCCCGGGCTTTGATATTGCAGCCACAAATTATTGTCGCAGACGAAGCATTGGCTTCTCTTGATATGTCGATGCGCTCTCAAATCATCAACCTGATGCTGGAATTACAAGAAAAACACGGTATTTCTTATATCTATGTCACTCAACATCTCGGTATGATGAAACATATCAGTGATCAAGTACTGGTAATGCATCAAGGCGAAGTTGTAGAGCGTGGCAATACAGCGGAGGTACTGGCTTCTCCACTGCATGATATTACACGCAAGTTGATAGCCAGCCATTTTGGTGAAGCCTTGTCTGCTGAAGCATGGCGTCAGGATCTCACCTAATATTTTAATTGGGTGCATTTTATTCACTGATCGGAACAGCGTGGGAAACTCACCACATTTTTCTCCGGCGTGATAGAATTGTCCCCGTTTATTAACAATAAACACTATGGTCATGTTGGGTATATCATTTTGTTACTCATGACTATTAGTGTTTGATCACAAAGAACTATTTTGATCACAAAGAACAATAAGGATACTGCTATGGGTTTCATGACCGGCAAGCGCATTCTCATTACTGGCGTCGCCAGCAAACTGTCTATCGCTTATGGGATTGCTAAAGCAATGCACGAACAAGGTGCAGAGCTGGCTTTTACCTACCAAAATGACAAGTTGAAACCTCGTGTCGAAGAATTCGCTGCATCCCTGAATTCTAATATCGTTCTGCCGTGTGACGTGGCTGAAGACGAAAGTATCGATGCATTGTTCGCCGAATTAGGCAAAGTATGGCCTAAATTCGACGGATTCGTTCACTCTATCGGTTATGCTCCGGCTGAACAGCTTGATGGCGACTATGTTAATGCCGTCAGCCGTGAAGGCTTCAAAATTGCACATGACATCAGTGCATACAGCTTCGTTGCAATGGCGAAAGCATGCCGTGAAATGCTGAACCCTAATTCAGCCCTGCTTACCTTGAGCTATCTGGGTGCAGAACGTGCAATTCCTAACTATAACGTAATGGGTCTGGCGAAAGCCTCTCTGGAAGCCAACGTACGTTATATGGCAAATGCAATGGGTGCTGAAGGCATTCGCGTTAACGGCATCTCTGCTGGCCCAATCCGTACACTGGCAGCTTCCGGTATCAAGGATTTCCGTAAAATGCTGGCTCATTGTGAAGCAGTCACACCGATTCGCCGTACTGTAACGACGGAAGATGTTGGTAATGCTGCTGCATTCCTGTGTTCTGATCTGTCTGGTGGTGTGACAGGTGAAATTCTGCACGTTGACGGTGGTTTCAGCATCGCTGCTATGAACGAGTTGGAATTGAAATAAGCTCAATAACTGATTGTTCGTATCCTCAATAGATTTCAAGTTGCAATCAACAAAACAGCAACTTGAAAGATGAAAAGGATATTAAATAAGCCCAGCAATATTATCAAGCTGGGCTTATTTCTTTATTCTACACTTTTCTACCCACTTTCATTTTAATCAATTTATCGCATTAAAATGGATAATAATTCCTTATTTTGTTATATATGCAAAATAAATATCCATTAAAGTCACCAGAAGCCTATACTCTTCGTCTTTCAAGTTGCCTCTTTGTTGGCTGCGCTCATTCACCCCGGTCACATAGTTATCTATGCTCCCGGGGATTCATTCCCTTGCCGCCGCGACGCATCTTGAAATCCATTGGGTATATATTGCTGGAAATCATTTCACCATTGTGGATTCTTATTTATTCGTCATCGTTCGATTCCACATATTTATGATGCTTTAAAAGCAGAAGGATTAATTTCAACCTGAAATTTACTGGGTATATCATCTTTAACGATCAGTCAATTTGTGATGCGTTGAATTGATGTGTTGGTTTAACTATCTTATCTTGAGCAGCAACGAGCTGTAATTCAAACTCCTCACTTTTTTGCGTTTCCAACATCACTTCATAAACTGCCGCTGTAATATGTTCTAATGCAGCTTGTAATGCTATGTTTGTCAAAGATGGGCTTTTCAATAAATTGACAAGGAATAAACCACTGGTTAAGTCACCAACACCAACCGGTTGACGCACTCCCGTATCAATCAATGGGCGACTAACATGCCAACTATGTTCTTTAGTCACTAAGAGCATTTCAAAACAATCTGCTCGGTAACCTGCACGGCTTAAGTGCTTAACTAACACTATCTTAGGGCCTTTTTCACATAATTCACGCGCTGCGGATATGGCTTGTTCTACATTTTCAATTTTCCGCATAGCCAGTGTTTCAAGCTCCAGTAAATTAGGTGCAATAATATCACTGACTGGTAATACCTTCTCACAAAAAAATTCAGCAACACCAGATGCAACAATACATCCCTTTTCTGGGTGTCCCATGACAGGATCGCAGAAATACCATGCTTCAGGATTAGCTTTCTTAACCTGCTTCACAATATCGAGAATATGATTCCCCTGCTCCGCAGAGCCGATATAACCACTCAGAACAGCATTGCAGGATGCCAATTTATCAATTTCGCTAATTCCCTGCACAATTTCTGTCAGATGTTCTGGCGGCATTACACATCCACGCCATTGAGGATATTGAGTGTGGTTAGAAAACTGAACCGTATTTAATGGCCATACGTTCACTCCCATACGACTCATTGGAAAAACAGCCGCGCTGTTTCCCGCATGACCAAAGACTACATGAGACTGAATTGAAAGAACATTTTTCATTATAGGGCCTAATTTATATTTTAAGATCCGTGAGTAGCTGATAAAGATGCCAGATACTTAAAGGGCAACAGTGATGTTGCCCTTTAGTAACACTTTATGAATTATTTCCAGTCGATAAGGCAATAATGTTTTTTACCACGACGTAACAAAGTATAACGCCCGAACAAACGATCACCGTCCGTAAATACATACATAGGCTCAGATTGTTTTTCGCCATTGATAGAAACTGCATTGGAACTGATCATAGTACGCGCTTGCCCACGGGAAGGAACAAACTCAGCAGAAACCAGTGCTTGTTGCAAGTCAGCCCCATTTTCAAGTTCAATCGCTGGCATACCGTCTTGAGCCAGTTGTGCAAAGTCATCTTCAGTCAAATCAGCCACAGCACCAGAGAATAAACTCTCAGTAATGCGCTTAGCCGCAGCAAGACCTACTTCTCCATGCACTAATTTGGTGACTTGCTCTGCCAATATATACTGAGCACGTGGCGCTTTACCGCTATTTTTGTCTTCTTCTTCCAGTGCATTAATTTCTTCAATGCTCATGAAAGTAAAGAATTTCAGGAAACGGTAAACATCTGCATCTGCTGTGTTAATCCAGAACTGGTAGAATTTGTACGGACTGGTTCTCTTCGGATCCAACCAAACTGCCCCGCCTTCAGTCTTACCGAATTTAGTACCATCTGATTTAGTGATCAATGGTACTGTCATACCAAACACTTGTTTCTGGTGTAAGCGACGAGTCAAATCAATACCTGAAGTAATATTGCCCCACTGATCTGAACCACCAATCTGCAATTCAACACCATATTTTCCATTCAGGTTAGCAAAATCATAGGACTGTAACAGGTTATAAGAAAATTCTGTGTAGGAAATACCAACATCATCACGATTTAAACGTTGCTTCACCGCTTCTTTGTTGATCATCTGATTAACGGAAAAATGCTTACCAATATCACGCAGGAAAGTCAGCACATCCATTTCACCAAACCAATCATAGTTATTGGCTAATCCTGCACCATTCTCACCATCAAAACTGAGGAATGGCGAAACCTGCTTGCGAATTTTCTCAACCCATTCTTTGACTGTTTCTTCTGTGTTTAATTTGCGCTCAGTTGCTTTAAAGCTAGGATCGCCAATCAAACCTGTAGCACCACCGACCAACGCAATAGGCTTATGCCCAGCAAGTTGGAATCGTTTTAAACACAGCAAGGGAACCAGATGGCCCAAATGCAAGCTGTCAGCGGTAGGATCGAAGCCACAATAGAGAGAAACCGGACCTTGCGCCAGTCTCTCAGCTAACGCCTCTTCATCCGTTACCTGGGCAATAAGGCCCCGCTCTTGCAGTTGTTTTATCAGGTTATTGCTAGACATTAATGACTCCATCGGTTTGTATAATTTACCTATATGCCTATATAAGTATCTCGTTATAAATCACGTGCTATAGCATAAAACGCCAGTAATATAAGTGCCAGTATTAAAAATGGTAATTACACTCTTTACCTTTCAAATCACTGCATTATTGACTGCAATTTGAAGGTCATTGAGGTTCATTCGGCACAGGGCATTTTGTATAAGGTATAGGTTGTTAAGGCGCTAAGCGATCAATATGCCATTCGTCACCTTCACGCTGATACAAAAAACGATCGTGAAGACGATGGGCGCCTCCCTGCCAGAATTCCACAGAATCAAATTCAACTCTGAATCCTCCCCAAAAACTGGGCAAAGGAACTTCTCCATTAAGAAACTTTTGTTTCAGCTCCAAGAACTTACCTTCCAAAATACCTCTGGCAGAAATTCGTGAAGATTGTTGGGAAGCCCAAGCGGCAATTTGGCTATCTCTTGGACGGCTATGGAAATATTTTATGACTTCAGCAGGGGACAGTTTTTCCGCCTTACCGAGAAAACTGACTTGCCTTTCCAATTGATGCCATGGGAAATAGAGGCTAATCCGATTATTCTGGGACAGATGCTTCGCCTTCCGACTACCAAGGTTGGTATAAAAAACTAAGCTGTGAGCGTCAAAATGTTTTAATAGAACAATACGCTGGTAAGGTTGACCATGTTCATCTACTGTAGCAATGCACATTGCCGTCGGATCGCTTAGTTTAGCTTCACAGGCCTGCTTTAACCAATGTTCAAAAAGTTCAATGGGTTCTTTAGTAAGATCTTTGCGCCTTAATCCACCGCGTATATATTCGCGGCGCAATTCCGCAATGGCTGTTTCATTATGTTCAGACATTTCTAACTCTCGATTTCTTAATGAGTATTAGCATATCATTGCTATCTACTGGCTAACTATATAAAGCTAACTATATAGAACTAACTATATAACCACGCCAAATAGCTACCAACTGATTTTTAGCTCACTACAGGGTAAATTGCCCCTAAAATCGTTTCCCTGTCTGCCCCCGTTACTGATGGCAAATTACCAGACAATCCGGACATGGTTCGGAATGCCAACCAAGCAAATGCCAGTGCTTCCATGTCATCACCACTCAATCCATATTTGTCTGTCGTAGCCACTTCAGCGTCTGGCAATAAAGCTGATAATCGACTCATCACAAGCGGATTTCGGGCCCCGCCACCACAAACCAGAAGGCGATCGCATCCACCACTCAACACCACTTGCTGGGCAATACTTACCGCCGTTAATTCAGCCAGTGTTGCCTGAACATCCACAGGTGAAACATCAGGGAAATCAGCCAACTGTCTTTCCAGCCATGCCATATTAAAATATTCGCGCCCTGTGCTCTTTGGTGCAGTACGTGCAAAATAAGGGTCAGAAAGCATTTCCTGGAGTAAAGATTCATTGACAATGCCTTCACTGGCCCACAACGCATCTTTGTCATATGGTATTTGCTTATGCTGCCATGTCCAGGCATCCATCAGCATGTTCCCAGGCCCGGTATCATATCCCTTAACCGCAGAATTAGGCAGAAGCGCGGAAATATTCGCAATGCCACCAATATTCAAAATAACACGCCTCTCGGTCGGGTGACCCAATACCGCCATATGGAATGCCGGAACCAAAGGTGCTCCCTGACCACCATAAGCCATATCACGTCGTCTGAAATCACCTACCGTTGTAATATTGGTCAGTGCTGCAACACGATTATTGTCGCCAATTTGCATAGTAAACGGTTTTTCTCCATCTGGCTCATGCCATACCGTCTGCCCATGACACCCGATTGCAGTAATATCGCTTGCGGTTAGACCAGCCTTATCCAACAACCCTTGCACAGCCTCGGCAAAAAGAGTACCAAGTTCATAATCAAATCTTCCCACCATTGATAATGTCGTTTGCTGCCCCTGACAGATAGAAAGCAATTTTTGTTTCAGTTCTTGTGGGAAAGGATGGTTATAACTTACTTGCTGAGTAACGGCTTTATCACTAATCTCCGCTAGAATAACATCAACTCCATCCATGCTGGTGCCAGACATAACACCAATATAACGCCCTGACTTCATAAATATTCCCCTATTAAAGAATGGATTACATTTAATCTTGAGTAAACTATAAAGCACATCGATTCGGACTATATATGTTTAATGTTTATTATCAGAGATAAAATCTGAGTTTTGGAGAGCTCTTCACAAAACATGCTAAACTTTTGGTCAGGAATTATTCCTTTCGGAGTTGATCGTGAACACTTATTATATATGTAGATATGAATCATTAGTGGTTGGCAAATTTATTCTTCCTGCCGCTAGCAATAGTATCTGCTACTAACAATAGTAGCCGAATGCTTGATTATAGGTTTATTATCAGGCTTCTCTATCGGATATTAAAATAGGAGTGACTATGTTAAAACGTTTCCTGGTTGGTGCAGTTGTCCTTACCACATTGTCTGGTTGTGCAGACATGGGAGCACTTTCTAGTGATACTTATTCTATTGGTCAAGCCAAGCAAGCTCAAACTGTAACCTATGGCACCATTCTCTCTGTACGTCCTATCACTATCAAAGGTAAACAAACTGGTGATCCTAATATGTTAGGTCTCATTGGTGGCGCTGTTTTAGGCGGGTTATTAGGTAATACGGTCGGTGGTGGTTCTGGTCAAAGGCTTGCTACAGCCGCAGGTGCTATTGCCGGTGGTCTGGCTGGACAAGGCATCGAAGGTGCTATAGATCAAACGAAAGGTATTGAGTTAGAAATCCGTACGGACAGCGGAAAAAATATCGTCGTAGTACAAAAACTGGATCAGGTCAGTTTCAACAGAGGACAACGAGTCAGAATTGCCAACAGTGGAGATTCTCTGACTGTATCACCACTCTGAAACATTCAAGTAGCACAAAACTAAAAAATCGCGGATTGCCAGTATCTGGACCGCGATTTTTTTATTATTGATTAACTTTTATATTACCTGTTTATGTAATTGGTTAATATTTTTTTCGATTTTTTTTATTACGGAAGATAGGAGAATTAACTCATCATGAGTAATTCCTTCCAAAATTTCTTTCCTTGTCAAATCAATAACACTATCCACTTCTCTGATAAAAGTTTCAGATTCTCCGGTTAATTTGATTCTTTTGGCTCGCCGATCATTGGAACATGTGTGACGCGTAATCAGTTTCTTTTCTTCTAATTGATCAAGAGTTCTCACCAGAGATGGCTGCTCAATACCAATAGCTTTCGCGAGCTGTATCTGTGACTGCTCTGGAGGCAGCTGACTAATATTGTATAGAGTAACCCAATGCGTCTGAGTTAATTTCAACGGTTTCAAACGATGATCAATTAAAGCGCGCCAAACACGAACTAAACGTGCCAGGTCTGATCCCAATGTCAATTCCAATTACCCCTCCTTATAATTAGAGACTCATATAACATCAATGAATTACCCAATCAGTTTATTCATATGAATAATGGATACGCACCCTATATCATTCTTACATTAGCAGAGTCAGAAATTTTGCTAATTACCTAATTAGTGTCGCGTTGGCTTGTTACTCAAAGTTGACATCTTCGTCGCCCTAAAGAGCGAAGTTTTACGGCGCACCGAATAAAATCGCGCATTAATCCACCAACGATATAAACTGCATAAAATAATCCTCTAACTAAACTATTGTAATTTTAAATATCAACAAAAAAAATACAATACCTCAAAATATATACATTTCCACTCGGTTAAAGTTCTATAAGAATAACCGCCATCCAAATACTAATCTATATATTTTTACATTAATATCATTTTTCTCTTACAGATAGCGTCAACATTAGAATAAAGAACATAAAAAACAATAAGATAATAAAGAAGCTCTTTTATTGTTCAATAAATAATTCTTTGATAAGAAAATTTTACTGAAACACTCCAATTATCCAATGCGAGTGATATTTTAGAGTGTACTTATGTCAAATAAAATAGATT
This sequence comes from Xenorhabdus khoisanae, assembly GCF_001037465.1. Taxonomy (GTDB): domain Bacteria; phylum Pseudomonadota; class Gammaproteobacteria; order Enterobacterales; family Enterobacteriaceae; genus Xenorhabdus; species Xenorhabdus khoisanae. Next base: position 190 of record NZ_LFCV01000043.1, on the reverse strand, counting down.
TAATACAGATATTACATCATTTATTACTTGTAATATTTCTTATTTCCACGTTAATTATGAAATATTATTCATATGAGAACTTTTTTTTCGGCAATTCAGTATAAAACTAACACAATTCTGGGTGATCTGGTATAATATTTCTTTCTTTCGCTTTTATTTTTAACTCTCTTAGATATCTATAATGACATAA
>NZ_LFCV01000042.1 GCF_001037465.1 Xenorhabdus khoisanae | reverse complement strand
GAGATATTCTTCTCATTTCTTTGTGGTAGCGCACAAATTTAAAGATAATTATTAACATATTCTAATAACTATGTTTTATATCTATATAAAATAGATTGATTTGGCATATGTTGCAGAGTGTTTTTTGCGCATAGATTGAAAATCAAGAAATTTATTTCAATGAGTTATTGTAGGTGTTTTATAACCGCCACATGAGCTTGTCATTAACCATAGAAAACAAAAACAAAATTATTAATAAGTTTATAAATTAACTTTACTACAAAACACAAAGAATCAGTTAAAAGGCTGCGTAATTATGACTAAACCACTTCATCCTAATTTAAATGTAAATGCGTTATTTTTAGGACCAAAATCAGAGAATGCGGTTTTTTTTAGAGAGATGATGGACTATGCGATTAACGAACACATGTACTGGCGTTCAGGTTTTCATCCTGGAGATTCTACGTTAGTCACATCTGTTGATCGCTATGAACATAATTATAGAGAGACACTTTATCGGACAGAAGGAATTTTAAATCAACTATCAGCAAAACTAAAAAATACTTCAATTCCTTTCTTTTCTCCCCGTTATCTTGGTCACATTAACAGTGACACATTAATGGTTTCTAATCTTGCTTACGTCATGGCCATGATGTACAACCCGAATAACTGTAGTTATGAAGCATCCCCGACAACAACAGAACTGGAACTTGAATCAGGATTAGATCTTTGCCGCATGTTTGGTTATAACCCGCATCAATCTTGGGGGCATATTACTTCTGGCGGTACAGTCGCGAATTATGAAGGATTGTGGGTAGCCAGGAATTTAAAAACATTACCTTTTGCAATATCTCAACATCCCAAGGCAAAAGATCTGGTCATCCATAAGTCGACAAAGCAATTGAAAAATATGCCAACGGCTGAAATTCTGGATTTAATCAGTACGCTACAAGAACGCGGAATTTTTGAAGAAGTACGTGATATGACATGTCGTGGTACAGGAACTAGACCAGAAATATTAGGCAAGCTGTTGGTTCCACAATCCAAACATTACTCTTGGATGAAAGCGGCAGATATTTTTGGTATTGGTCAAGAAAATATTATCCCACTACCTGTTAATGAAAATTATCAAACTGACGTTGCTCAAATGCGGAAAATCACCTTGGAGTTAATCGAACAAGGTGAGTCAATTTTGGCGCTGATTGCTGTGGTTGGTACAACAGAAGTTGGGGCGATTGATCGGATTGATGAAGTTATTGCCTTGAGGCAAGAGTGTGAAGAGCGTTATGGTGAATCTTTCTATATTCATGTTGATGCGGCTTACGCGGGATACGCTTGCGCCATGTTGCTGAATGAACAGGGCGAATTTATTGAATATGACGAGCTTGCTAATTGTCATCGTTCGATAGGCATTATGCCGGAAAACATCAGTTGGCCGAAGCCAGAAGTTTATAAGAGCTTCAAAGCATTGAAAGAAGTGGATTCAATTACAGTTGATCCCCATAAAGTTGGTTTCATTCAATACGCTGCGGGGGCAATTTGTATGAAAGACAAACGCATTCTTGATTTGATCTCTTCTCGTGCAGCTTATGTTTTTGAAGAAAAAAATGACAACACAACCCCTGTTGTCAACAATAGAGGTATTCTTGGTTCGTCTATTATGGAAGGCTCAAAAGCGGGAGCAACCGCAGCAGCGCTTTGGGCCGCTCATCGCTTATTACCTTTGAATATCAACGGGTATGGGAAAGTGATTGCTGCTGGTATCGTTACAGCACAAAGATTAATAGATAAATTGGAAAATATGTCACCCATAGAAGTAGGTAAGCATCGGTTTGAAGTACATATTATGCCATCCCCAGATTTTCATATGATCAATTTTACATTTAAAGAAATGGGTAACGAAAATCTGGAAAGCCACAATACCCTCAACAAGCGGCTTTATGAACTGTGTTCCTATTCTACAGGACGAGCTTATACCAACGACTTCCTCACATCATCAACCATACTCGATTATAAAGAGTATGGTGATACACCAAGACACTACGCAGAGCGGTGTGGTTTTAGCCGCAGTGAATGGGATAAGATTCGCCGTATCTTTGTATTGCGTGCAGCGGTAATGACTTATTGCTTACGTGATGAAGAGCACTTTGAAGAGTTCTGGAATCAGCTTCAAACTATCTTTGTTAAGAAACTAAATCAGTTGGTTGATGAAGAAGAGAAAAAAGCACGATTAAAATCAAGTTTGGATGCACCATTACTTGGCCAATAGATAAACGTCCAAACGTTGTTCAATCAAGATTTGAATATTAAAAATGGTTGAATGTAAAAGAGTCTGTTTTTATAGACTCTTTTTTAAGAAATTAATGATTTCTGTTTTGTTTACCCCTTGGCAAGAGGGTGAGGTGTGGTTTTCACAGAATTCTCTCATATGAAAATGGATAGGTAACTCTACAGTATGACCATATCTTCCAATGTAAATATGGACTGCAGTAAGAATCAACATCAAATAGCCGGGAATAGGTTCTGGTATATTTATCATTTTATGCCTGTCCAAACTGTCCAAAAGTCTTTCTCAACAATATCAGTCTTGTTACCCAACGATTTTTCCATGTGGTTGATAAGGTGAATGATTTCTTCATCGCTCAACTCGTGCAAAATAGAGCGGCCTTTGCGTAGTTGGAAATCTGCTGCCAATTGTGAAAAATTTTTATAAGTGGTGTATTTTTCTAAAAGAGGTACCGCCTTAACTTGTTTAAACCCGACTACTTTTAGTCCATTAATGACTTCAACATTGTCCGGCCTACGTTGGGCTTCAAAATGATGTACATTCCACCAGAACGTAATAAACGTTGAGCTTCAGCGAAACATGTTGTTCTGTTTTCTTGGGTTATATGGTGGATAAGCGCTCTTTCAAAGACAATATCCTGACTGCTATCAGGCAAACCAGTGCAAAGAGCATCTCCTTGTTTGATCATAACATTCGAAAGGCCGTGAGTATTTTCTGCCACATCAGCCAACATTTGCTGTGAAAAATCAATACAAGTGATTTTTTTCACCCCCATTTTTATCCACGCCAGTGAATAAATACCACCACCGCAGCCAATATCTGCAATTTCCTTATTGCGAGGTTCCACCAGTTTTTGGATTAAATCGTACCATTCCTGTTGAGCATCACGGCCAACATAAGTATGTCTGTTTTCTTTTGCATTAAAGTTGATTGGCATAATAGAGATCTCTTAACGCTGCTATTAATTCATCTCTAAGTTTTATCAGTTAACAACAGGAATTGCACCTAAAGAAATACCCAATCCGATTAAAATAACGCCAATAATTCGGTTGAGCATTGTTTGTTTTTCTAGCATTGCAGTCCTAAGTTTTTGGTGAGAAAAAAAGATAGCAACACCAACAAACCAGAAAAGGTGCATTAGAGAAATAAAAAAACCATAGCCCATTTGCAAGCTAATATCGGTCGATGGGGAAACAATTTGAGTAAATGTGCTGACAACAAAAAGTGTTGTTTTAGGGTTTAATACATTTGTCAAAAAACCTGTTCTAAACGAGGCAATTGAGGCTTTCTTTGTTGAGTTAATATCAATATCAACTTTCGTTTTTGATGTGAGTGTCTTATAACCAATGTAGATAAGGTAAATAGCCCCTACAACCTTTATAACAAGTAATATATTAGGAGAATGAGCAATCAAAATACCAATACCAAGTATGGTATAAGTAACATGCACCAAGATACCTACAGCAATCCCAAATGCCGCCAATATGCCTGCTTGCCGACCATACAAGTAGCTGTTACGGGTGATCATCGCAAAGTCAGCTCCTGGGCTGATAACAGCAAGAATGGTAATAATGGCTACAGTAATTAACTCTGTCATTATGTCTCCTGATTATTGGCTGTCATATTTCGATAACTTATTCTCTTGATTTTTTTGACTAAAAAATAACGATTAATTTGCGCTAGAATGATTGAGAAAAAATCAACGATAAAGGAATGCAATGAAAAACCTTCCTCCACTGAACTCATTACGGGCGTTCGAAGCCGCAGCTCGTTACCAAAATTTAGTCAAAGCGGCTGAAGAGTTGTTTGTGACACAGGGTGCGGTAAGTCGTCAGATCCGGCAATTAGAAACGGCTTTGGGGGTTGTATTATTTGAGCGTAGGAATAGAGGGCTTTTTCTAACACCAGCAGGTGAAAAACTCAAGCAAGCCTGTCAACAAGCTTTCGGGCTTTTAACACTAACAATTAATGAGCTTCGACAAACATTGCAAACAACGAGATTAGTTGTTTCTTGTGAACCCACTATTATGATGAAATGGCTTATTCCCAATCTAATGAAATTTAAGAAATATTACCCTGATATTGAAATCCATTTAGTCGCTGGTGGAGGTAATATCGATTTTTCACGAAACTCAGTTAACTTAGCTATTCGTCGAAATGATTTTATTTGGGATAAGCGTTACTTTGCTGAAATTTTGGGAAAAGAATGGATAGCCCCGATTTGTTTACCTGATGCAGAAAACGATGTTATTGCAAATCAGCCAATGACTTTACTGCATACACATACCCGTCCTGAAGCGTGGAATGATTGGATGTCAGGCACCCAGCACGTTATCCTAAAACGTCACGAACACTGGTTTGAACACTTTTATATTCTATTGGAAGCGGTGATGGCCGGACATGGCGTTGGAATAAGCTCGATATACATGATTGAACAAGAGTTGAGTGATAAACGGGTAAACGCTCCTTATGGTTTCATTCCAGATGGTTCTGCTTATTACCTGATATCACCCGATACTTTTGCTGCCAATACACCGCAGGCTATCTTTCTTGAATGGTTAAAAAAAGAATTTAGTGCAACTTATTCACGACTTTCTAAGTTTTACCACTCTCATAGCGATGGGTAAGTGACAGTGTCACTATAAGATCCCGTAGTGACAGCCCGATTCCCACTATAAAGCAGCTCCCCAGCGCTATCATAGTTATCGTAACACCATGCTGTATCAGTAAGTTGGTGGCAATAGGGAGTAAGAATAAAATTGTCAGATTATTCATACTTTCTGAAATTGCCAATATCTGGCCTCTATTCTGTGCTGCCCGATTTGCCAAAATAGAAGTGCTTATCGGAGCTGCAAGGCCAAGCGAGCATCCCCATAACATCAAACAACCAAGACTGAAAAACAGGGACAGAGGCATTAGCATAAATGCAGAAATAGTGAGGAATAGTATTACTGTTGCCAGTAAAAGAATCCATTCATCTCTGACATACCGCTTTTTTACAATACCTACGGACAAATTACCCAAGCCAAGTCCAATGCCAAATGCAGAAACGGATAGGCCAATTGCTCCTGTTCCCAATCCATAATGCTGCCTTAGAACCTCTCCAGCTAGAATAAAAGTAGATACTGCCGTTCCATTCCAAAGTCCTTTTGCAATGAGAGGGAGTATTAAATTACCTTGATGTACCCATTGAAATGCGACTGTCTGAAGCTCTGCTTTTCGAATACTAACCAGATCTGGAATATATTTTTTACTTAAGATGCAGAGTAAAAGACATCCGCTTGCACTTATCAGAAATGGTATCCGCCAGCCAGATAACTCCGTTAAAATACCGGCAAAAATAGGGCCGCCTGCTATACCACCAGTCATACCGAGCATGACGATCCCCATAACTGACGCTTGTTTGTGGAGTGGAAAAATTTCCGCGATTAACGCAAAGATAGTTGGAATCACAGCGGCTGAAGCAATGCCACCAAAGATACGCAATCCAATTGCAGTCTCCAGATTGGGAGCTATTGTTAATGCCAAACCATCAAGGGCAAGAAATAGCAGGGATGCTAATAATAATTTGCGCCGATTTATTCGATCAGATAACCAACCAAAAATCGGTGCAGCAAGTGCATAAGCAAAAACATATCCAGATACCAGCCAAGCCGATTTATCTGTTGTTGTTTTAAATGCTTCTGCCAAGGGCTTGAGCATAGGGGATAACATAAATTCTGTTGCACCGATGAAAAATACAGCAAATGAAAATATAGGCAAAATAACCCGAGAAATGGCAGGTGGAATAGTACGCGATGGCATATTCAAGCCTCCTTTAATAGAAATAGGATTCAAGTAGTTGATTGATGAAAATTTGACTGAAAGAGATTTCAGCAGAAATATTCAGGATTGATAAAGTAGTGGTGGTATAGAGAACGACAAGATATTCGGGAGAGGGCAAAATGATACTATCAGAAAAAATGGGACAACGGTGTTTTATTGCCCCACATCTCCAATTTGCCAGATAGCTATCTACTCAGCAATAGTAGAATCAAAATCAAGTACATTAATCGGGCCGGCATTTCTTGCTGTATCTTCACCATATGCACAGACACGCCATGGAGCTTTAGATTTATCCAAATTTACTGGTCTCCAGAAGAAACTGTAATCTGCTTTATTGTCACAATGGGTTGTCGCTTTAGGGCCATATTTGACAAATATACTTCCGAGCTCATATGGACGAGATTCAGCTGTTACAGTCCAAGCTCCATGCCCATAATCATTTACATGTAAAGTGGGTTTAATTGATGGTGGAGTATTATCAATTTCCCGCAACATGATTGATGCGTCTTTAGTTTTCTGCCATTGACCATCGTTATTCTGGTTAATCACACAAAGCTTGTAGATCCCATCTTTTTCTGGAAGCAACAAGTTTTGCAGCGGATTCTGGCTAGCAATAGCGGGAGCACCATATCCGGCTTCATCTGCACAATTTACTTCACTGATTAAGCCTGTTTTATATCGAATATTCTTGACGTTGGCATTTTCCTTGATAATAACATCCCATTTTGCTTTCTCTCCGCTAGTAGGATCAACACTCTGAGATATCCACGGCGACCAGAAATTCGTTTTTTCCAGAACATTGCCACTGCCATTTTGGAGCTTAGACAGGTCAAGCTTGCTATCTTTTGTGAGTGCATTCGCAACGTTATCTACAGGAATGAAATAGCTAATACCTTCCTGTGGAACACCTTTATTGTCCTCAATAATACAAGGTCTGTTACCCCCACAACCCGTCATCCCAGGTTCTGTCGTTGTATTAAGCACCCCAATTACGTTTGTTTGACCTTTCTCAAAAACAGGAGAGCCGGAGCTTCCACCGACGACACCAGCGCAGTTAACTGAGAAAACCGGAGACCAAAACCATGGAGAGCCACCTTCATATAATTCTGGTGACTTTCCAGTAATATCACATTCAGATTTTCTGAGATAAGCGTAATTGTAATCAACGTTATTGACAGGAATATGAGTTAACACAATAGGTTGCTGTTTCATCTCAAGATTTTTCTTCAACTTCATCGGATGATAACCTTTTTGAGCTAACTCACCATAAGTTGCTTTCAGCTCTAATACCGCGATATCTTCGTTCTTCATCGTTGAATACAAGATACGGTTGACTTTAACTGGAGAAAGGTTGTCCTTTTTATCAATGAAATAATCCGGAGTATATTCCCAATAATCAGGAGCTGGTTGATCAACCGCCACGTCATTTGTGCCTACATTGCTGTCTACACAGTGCCCAGCGGTCAGTATCAATGCTGGTGTATTTTTATCAGGTGCATTTTCACCAGCAATCAAAGTTGCAGTACAGTGTGAATAGCCATTGAATTTACCCACGGTTCTGTATTTTTCAGCGCCGGGGTCAGTTGACTTCATTAATGGAGCACCACTATCATTTGGCGCTTCAAAAGGTATGGAGCCATTCAAAGCCAAAGCATTTGAGATTGCTGAAAGGGAAAACAAACTGATTAATAGAGTTTTACGATAAGCCATACTTTTCCTCCTTTAGGTGTTCTAATGACTTAACCCATTATCAGATTTAATCATTAACCGATACCACCGAAGTGATTTGTGCTAAAGAAGATACAAATGGCCTAAAAAGTAAAACTCACTGCCAATCCTTGTCAGCAGTGAGTTTTTGCTATTAAAAAGACATCTATTTTTACCGATCAGAAGCGCCATTTAGCATTCAGGAATACGCCGTTATCCTTATGATTTCCTGACAGAACGCCGTTATATCCCAGTGACAACTTAGTGTTTTCATTAATGCCTAATTCCGTACCTGCTTTGATTACAGCGGAATCACGTGCTGCTGACACACTATTGACAGTAAACGTTGAGTTACTATTGCTAAAACTTAATTTAGTGTCGCGATCTACTTTGCCAAACTGATGTTGCCAACCCAATTCGCCATATACGCCTACAGTCAGTTCATTTTCAGTCTGCCATTTTTGATCTACACGTAAACCTAATGTAGAGAAGGTCGCATTTTTCGATTGTTTGTTACCATTCAATGCAGCAGCACCGCCATGCTCATTAATGCTACCGTTACGGAAGTTAACATAAGACAGATTGACGAATGGCTCCAGATTCACCCAGGATGTATTCATTCCATAAGCCGCTTCAGTAAACAATTGACCAGTATGGGCGTTATACTTGGCTTTCAGGTTATCGGATTGTTGACCAAAGGCAATCGAGCGTTCTGTGTCAAAGCGATGCCAACTGTAAGCAGCACCAGCACGCAATGCTAAAGCCTCAATCTGCTTGCTACCGTATAGAGCCAGATGGAAATTGTCACTGCGCGCTGAAGTGCTGTAGCCACCTTTCAGTGAAGAACGTGTATAACCAGTAGCTACACCGAGACGCCAATCATTACCCAGTTCTCTATCTGCACCCAGTAACACACCATAGTTGGATACACGATATCCATTGACTTCACTGTTACCATTCGCACGTTGCCAGTTGCCCATGACTTGCACCCAAGCACCGTTTTTATCCGATTTGATATCCTGTCCGATAGTTCCACCATCAGCCTGACGTAAACGGGTATTCAGCGTATCGCGCAGATAACGGCTACCATTGATTTGTGCCGCAGCGATATCAGCATGGATCTGTCCGGAAGAGAGTTGCTGGAATGCTTGACGAGCCTGAACTGCTGTATCAGACATTAAGATACTTTCATAAACTGGATGTCCTAAACTCAGTTTATCGGCCGCATCAGCCACGGCGCGTTCATTAGCGGTCATTCCCAAGCTGGCGAATCTTGTGGAATTACGTTTTATATCCAACATCACCCGACTAGTTTGGTAACTCAGCTCAGTACCAACAAACAAATAGTTTGGTACTACGGAAGCAAATTTCCCGTTGATACCATTGTTTGCTTGCAAGATATTGTATTGCTGATTAAGAAGGCTGCGAACTTCTTGTTTTGATAATAAGTTACTGCTGTTTTCCAGTGTAACTTGTACTTCACCACCTTTCAGCGTTGCTAAACCATTGCTGATAATGCGATCGCCATTACTCTGGTTATTTGGTGCCACTTTTACCAGGTAACGTGAACCATTTTGGAAGGTAATATTGCGATCAACGTTCAGCGTGCCACTTGATCCTAACCCGCCTGGAGCAATATTGGCTCCGGTATTAGCCATAAGAGAACCGACAGTCCCCGTTCCTCCAAGAGTTGCACCATCATGCACGGTTACATCAGAAGTTATGGAGCCACTGACTTGCAAATGGCCTTGTTCTACCAAAGTCGGCCCTTTGTAAGTACTCTTTTTACCCGCAAGTTCAAGTGTCCCTTTACCAATTTTCGTCAATCCACCGTGACCGGAGATATCATTGCTCCAATTGTCATAGACACATTCAATACTGTTACATGTTCTTTCTACAGTCGTACCTTTTTCAACCAACTCACCGATGCCCGGAATATTGGCAATAAACTGGGTTTCAGTATAAGAGCCAGGAATATAGTATTTTTTAGGAATATCACTTTCAGTAATGAACATTTTAGGACCATCAATGGCATCTTTCAGATTCAACATTCCCCAGCCATACATGTCATCCAAACCAGGGGCACCCAGGTCGGTAGCCGTGGTTTTGAGGACATCAGAAATTTGCCCGGCAGTCATATAAGGGAAACGTTGCATTAAGACGGCTGCGGCCCCTGCTACATGGGGTGATGCCATTGATGTACCGGTATAAGAATCATAAGTAGGATCGATCGTCAACTCACCATTTTTGAGAGCATCTTCATCGATTTCCCCATCAACTTTAGAAATAAAATCGCCTGTGCTGCTGTAAATTTTTGTCCCTGGTGCGGACAAACAATAGCTGGCAGTATATCCGCAACTCGTTGATGAGACATTAATCTCATTTTCTCTGGTCAGGTTGGCAACGCTGAGGTAGTTTTTCAACGCGTCAGGGAAGAAATACGGCATACCTGCATGAAACCAGGTGACGTTATAGTTATTTGCATTTCCTGCCGCAAAAATAACCAATTTCTCATGACGTGCCGCACGCAACAAACCCGCGCTTCTGGTTGTATAATCATCGAGTTCTGGAATTGGAGAACGACTTAACCGATCCAGGTCATCTTTAATGGGTGTCACATAATTAATGACATCTTGCAAAGTGACTTTATAGTAATCAACCGTACCATCTGGTCTCCGTTTGGGCCTACCGTTCGCATCAGTATAATAGCGAGGGCGAACACCCCAACTGTTATTAATTACACGTACATCGCTTTGAATCATGGCTTCTGTACGGTTATAGTCATTTTGCAAATATTTCCCTGTAATTAAACCCGCATCAAATGCCACACCGTGCATTTCCTTACCGTCCCGGTTTGCTGCAATGGTCCCTGAAACATGGTTACCATGGGCACCGAATTCGATATTTCCAAAGATATCTTTGTCATAGCTCCATGGGTCTTCTGGGCTCAGAATCTTCAACTTACCTGCAAACTCAGGATGATTGGTAACAGCTTCATCGAGTACACCAACATTAATGCCTTTACCCGTGTAACCACGGGCATAAGCATAATGAGCACCAATAGCAGCCAATCCCCATTGATGATTAAACTCTTCAGATAACCAACTGCTTGGCGAGTTCTTTTTACCCTGTTCCTGATATTCAGCCGCAGCCATTGAAGCACTAACAGGTAATGTTCCAAATAATAACGTCATCCACAAAAAGATCGGTCGTGCCGGATTATTTTTTTTCATAAGAGATGATCCATTTTTCAAAAGTGGCAACTTTCAATTCGCTGTTTGGCACATCGCTCCTTGAAAAGTCCTTATTAATAAAACCGATGATTAAATTACAATAAGCAGGCAGTAGCGGTCCGACCCTATATTTTTTCGACTGTCTATAGGGTATATGTCAACCATAATGTTCTTTACCTGCAAGTTGCTATAGCATAATAATTAAAGCCAAATTGCAATAAAAACATTAACTTATTTATAACTAATTTGAAACAAAAAATAAAAGTCATCTAATAAAGAGTATTTTTATGCTGTTGAAAAGCAATAAATTATTTTTAAATATAGTGAAATGTATTTAATTTTTTACAAAAAAGTAACTTTTTGTGATTTATTGGTATCTTTTTTTGAGACTGTGAGCGCAGTGTTTTGTTCTATTGAGCCACTTAATAATCCCGTTTGAAATCAGTAGATGATTTATGGATATTAAGGGGAGGGGTCATCCTCTTTTTAAAATAATTACTCTACATACTAGAGTGTTATACTTTCTGTATAAAATATTATTTTTACAAAGAGGTTATTTCAAAATTTAATATCATTTGGCATGCGTACTAATAAATAAGTGAATACTTTATTCAAATATTGATTGTATATTCATATCCACACTTGTTTTATTCTGGCAGAGCCGATCAATCTTTAGCATAAACAATCAAGCGCAAATGTCTTTCGGCATCAGTAATCATTGATGTGTAACCGAAAGTAGTTACCTGTCCATTTACATTCAGCTCCCGCACTCCATTACAAGGCTCATAGATTTCATGTTTATGCCACATCCCATAAAAGTCAGGTGAAGTTTTAAGCAATTTGTTGACTAATTCCTGAATATAATTGTCTTTAACAGCAAGGGCATAATCGCGCCTAAAGCTGGCCAGTAAACGATAAGCATCTCGTTCCCAATGACAAAACAATTCTCGATAATGTTCACTGGTAAACAATAACCACAAAAAATTCCTCTGTTCACTTCCGACCTGACTGAAACAAAAACACTCATCTGCTGGTTGATTAAAGGCTAAAACATCCCAATGCAAATTCAATACATAAGTTAGATGAGGAGACAAATCATTCATAAGCCGATTTTGATGCTGCTTGGTTATGGTCAAGGTTTTGTTATGACACCATTGCTCAATGTTGTTCTGGCTTTTGTCAACGTACGCTTTGCCGGTATGGCATCAGGAATAATTGCTACTTTACAACAGGTTGGAGCAGCTTTTGGTGTTGCCGTGGTCAGTATATTAATTCAATGGCATTTTAATAATGTGGATATTCTCACTTTTATCACATACCAAAATGCCTTTGTTCATAGTATGTTTTACAATATTGCCGCCGCTTTTATTACATTTTATTTGTTGAAAATATTACATCGAAATATAGATGTCCATTATGGGGAGATTGAAACGTGATCAGATCATTTACAGAAGCAGATATGGATACCGTTTTGTCCATTTGGTTAGAAGCTTCAATGAAAGCTCACGATTTTGTAGCGGCTGAATTTTGGCAATCTCAAATAAAAAGCATGAAAAGTATTTATATCCCAGCGTCAGAAGTACACGTCTATGTACAGGATTCTAACGTCATTGCTTTTTATGCTCTGCACGGTAATGAATTGGCGGCTATTTTTGTATCGCCAGATAAGCAAGGGCAGGGAATTGGCAAGACGTTAATTGATGATGCTAAAAAACGAAGAAATGAACTTACGTTATCGGTCTATCAGCAGAACCAAGCGAGTTATAACTTCTATTTGTCGCAAGGGTTTTATGTTGTCAGCGAAGAAATAGATGAAAATACAGGGTGCCAAGAATATTTTATGTGTTTAAAGAGGTAAATAAAAAAACACATACGGTTAACAAATTACGAGTTAATTTTGTAATTTGAAAGACAACGAACATATAGGGGATAACCATTAATGAACAAAACTGTTACTGATATCGCCACACTAGAACAAATTTACGGAAAACCTGCGGCTGCTTCCGTTTTTAAAGAAGTGAACTATATCCACCCTGTGTATCGCCCTTTTATTGAAGCCTCACCTTTTGTCACATTAGCAACTGTTGGCCCAGAGGGAATGGATGTATCTCCTCGTGGCGATCAAGCCGGATTTATTCACATTGAAGATGAAAAAACGTTGCTATTACCAGATAGGAGAGGCAATAACCGTATTGATAGCTTACGTAATATTCTGCACGATAATCATGTCGCATTATTGTTCCTTATTCCGGGAATCGGTGAAACATTACGTGTCAATGGCAGAGCGGAAATTGTTATTGATCCAGAGATATTAGAACGTTTTTCCCATCGTAATATGCTGCCTTATTCTGTATTACGTATCACTGTAGATGCCGTCTTTTTCCAGTGTGCCAGAGCAATTTTACGCTCTGGTTTATGGGATGTTTCTAACCAACTTGAACGTAGCGCTTTACCCAGTGTTGGCAATATTCTCAAAGAAATCAGCAAAGGTGACTTTGATGGCGCTGATTATGATGAGAAATTACCACAGAGGCTTAAAGATACTTTGTACTAACTAAAATCTTGTCATACATACATGGACGCCCCTTAAACCCTTAAAAGATGAAGGGGCGGCTGAAATTGTATCAAATGAAACGGTATATGCAGTAGGACTAAAGTGTGAATTAGGTATGGTCTTAGTCAGTATGCGGGTGAGATCGCTACGTTGCTTCTGGAGGATCATTTTGCGCCTGTCGCCAGTCCAACGCTCCTAACGACGATAAATCAGGATGTATCACAATGGCCTTTGATTCATTTCGACTGGCATCGCTCTCTGCCTGTAGATCTAACATGGAGTGTCTGGGCCCAAGTCACCGGACTTAACCCATCAGATGTGTCCACTGGTATTCGGTATTACGAGGAAAGTCACGCTATCCAAGCGACTATCGCAGGTCAGGGTGTTCAGAAGTATGAAGGGCTAGCAAGCGCCTCTCTTATACCAATAAGTCCTACTCTGCCAATTTATAAGGATCATCAGTACAGCATTATCGATTGTGTTGCATTTGCGAGAGATGTTTTAATTCCCTACACCATCTTTTCGATATAAATTAGGAGAATGTGAATGAATAAGCTGATTCTTCCCCCTGATATGCTGTTGAAAGAGGGGCAAACCGTTTCGTTGACCCCAATAGACCTAACCAAAGAAGATTCATCTCTGCTGGATTTACTACAACAGCAAACTGAAGCAGAGGACAATCTCGCGCAACGAGCTGGACCAAGTTGGTATCGTGCTAATTCAGGGCCTAAACCAACTCAAGGCGGAGTGTATATTTCTGGTGCGACTTTGGCTCCTTTAAGCGGACAGACTCCTTCAGGGGGAATTGTGAGCACCATTTTGTGTAACTATAACCGACTCAATTGGGCTGGCTGGCAAAATCAAATCACGCTGCGTCTTGTTATTACCACTCCGAATAATTCTGCTGCATGGGAAGCACTTCTGGATGTAGCCAGTAGCTCGACCACTGTCAATGCTGCAGGTTCTAATATTCCAGCAGACTGTAGGATCACCTTGCAAATGAAAGTTGGAAATATCACGGGCGGGTTGTATCAGCCGCCATATATTTCGACTTATGACTGTACGGTAAATTACAACTAATATGAACGACTAGAGACTCACTTTTGATTTCCCGTGGCACTTTAGATTTCACGGAGGTAATCAAATCGAAGAGAAGCCTCTTTTCAGTCGTGAAGCCAAATAGTTGTTCTGCATAACAAACAGTGGAAGGGTAGGGGAAATATGTAGTGCTACCCACCCTTTAGGCATAGGTATCTACACATCTTCGAACTGACCCAATGCTCTTGCCGCTAAATGGGTCAGTTCTTCAAATCTGAATGGGTTGTCGCAAGAAAAGAGAAGATTGGAAAGCATAAAAAAATCGTGGGGCATGTGTCTGGTGAGAACCGGATGAAATAGTTCGACAACTCAGGTTTCTGAGGAAAACGGCGATCGGGTAACTTACTCAAGCATCTGATAAAAAAGTTTAATTGCTTATTTTATCGCGAATTAAATAAAGCACCCCACGTTTTATGCTCTACATTATAGATGGTTATGCGGATCTTGCGTCTGATGCAACACCGCCAACACTTCAATACCAGTCGGAACTTCCCGATAGTAAATAATGTGGCTCTCTACGGGGAAACTCAGCACACCAAAATAAAGATCCTCACTGCGATCACGACCGGGGGATGGGTGACGATCAAGAATTTCCGTCATAGTCACACGCAACGAAGTTGCATAAGCTTCCGCGATATTCGCCCCCCATCGGCGCATAGAATAGAGTTTTATTGCACGAATATGCTCTCTGGCCTTCTTAGTAAACCGGACACTCATCCCTAAGCTTTACCCTCAATTTCATCAACCGTCAACGGTGTAAATACATCATCAATACTATGCAATTCGCCACGATCAGCTTGTACAATCGATTCAGCCAGAACGGCTTTTAAATTCTGTAACTTGAGCTGTGTGAACTGATCATACTCTTCAGGAGAGATAACCACGGCCACACGCTTACCATGCTTACTAATTTCCACAGGCTCACGCTGAACTTTCATAAGCAGATCACCAAACTGGTTCTTAGCTAGTTGTGCGGGAATAATTTCCATACATCACCTACCGTCTAAAATGGCTCGAATAGCTATTATAGCTAAAAGTGCATAGAGCTACCAGTAATCAAAATAGCCAACCGCCAACCAACTCTCATGCTACATACTAGCAATCCAATGAAGAACCCCGCCGCTTGCGGCGGAGAATTCGACCCTAAGAGATTAAAAAATTTATTGTATTTAGTTTCATGTTTAAACCATCAATATGGTTCTGTTATTATTTTTTGAGTGATTTTTTAATTAAATATAGTGATGCTTATTATTGAATAATGCTTTCTTTTATTTTAAGAATCCATTCGTCTTTAATAGAAGGGGAGATTGCTGGTGGATTTGATTGGGATCGACAGAAGATGGCTGCTTAATACCTCTATTCTCGGCTCAAAAATTTGAGCCGAGGTTTATTCATCAAGAAAGAATATCGTTTATCTACATACCATACTGATAATTTTTACTTTCTTCGTCTATATCTTCACGCACTTGCTTAAGCACCTTGGCATAAGATTTAAGTAATTTCAGAGTATAGTTAGCACGATTTTCAAAGGCTGCATCGCTGCAAGTCAGATCGTTTGAAATCAAATTCTCACCCTGACGGAAAATCAAATGATCAGGCAGGAAACACACATGGTTATTTTTAAAACCGGTCATACGTAATTCGCAGAGGGGATAAACGCCATTAACTCCACCTGACACACTGGCCAATAATGCTGGCTTATGACCCAATTCGGCCAGCGAACAATGTAATAAAAAGTTTTTCAATGCCGGAGTGGCCATTCCATGCCATTCCGGAGTGACAAAAATAAATGCCTCGCTATCTCTTAAATGCCGTGCAATTGCTTGCCAGGGGTGAGATTCAGCCGATATATCTGTCGTAAAACCATCGTGTAATGGTAATTCTACATTGGAGAGATCAAGGTTCTGTATGTCGGTAAAGCCATGTTCACTACTTAATTTCTGCAAATAACGAGCCACACGTTGGCTGCGGGAATCTGGGCGTTGACTGCCTGAAATTATAGTCAGTTTCATTTATTTTCCTGTTATTTTTTTGTTTACTTCTTAAGTAATAGGGTATCGGTTTTTTCTGTCTGACTCCGGGGAATCGAAAGCCAAACAGAAATAATGATGGTGTATGCTCCAAGCATTTGTGGCAAGGAAAATGTTTGTTTTAAAAACAAATAGCCCAAAGAACAGGCGGACAATGCACTGAGGAACCCTAAGAAAGAGATGGTTACTACCGGTAATTTTTCAATCCCTCGAAACCAAATGATATAAGAGAAAACAGCACCAATCAGGCACAAATAACTGTAGCCGAGCAGGTTTGTTATAGTGAGATTTTGTGGCAAGCCTTCTATAAAAATAGCGATGGGTAATAATATCAATCCTCCAAATGTTAATTGCCAGCCAGTGAAACTGAGTAACGATAAGTTGGTGGGGCGATTCCAATATTTGGTTAATACAACACCTAACGCCATGCAACCACATCCTGCAAAGCCCGCAGTCACTCCTTGCCAATTTAGGCTGATGGTTGAGTTCAATACTAATAAGCTGATCCCAATAATGCCCAATATTGCAGAAATAATGTGTTTTATTGTCAGGGAAGTTTTTAACAAATAAGCACTTAATAGGATCACAATAATGGGTTGGCAAGCCATGATTAGTGCTGCCGTTCCACCGGGAAGATATTCAGCCGCAACAAAGAGAAAATAGAAAAAAGCACCGATATTGAGTAATCCCAGTACTGCGATACGTAACCACCAGATCCCCTTGGGGAAGGTACGGCAAATCAGCAGCAATAAGATACCGGCTGGTAACGCCCTGACAGTAGAAGCCAGCAAAGGCATATTGGGTGGCAATACTTCCGTTGTGATGATGTAGGTGCTTCCCCAAACAATTGGTGCCAATGCAGTCAGCAAAATATTCCGAACAACTCTAATGTCTAACATAGGAATTTCCTTCCGATTTATTCATATTTTCATCCTGTGTATCACTCTTTCTCTGCTTGCCAATACGTATTTATCATCAATAAAAGTATCTTTAAATAAAGTTAAATTAAAATAATAGCCTAAACGATTTTTATCAAGTATCTTTTTGTTGAAAAAAATAAACAGGATAAAAAAGCATGAAATATGATCACGTTGACCGATTACTGATACAGTGGGAACAGCAGCGTCCAGACCTTGATCCATCATCAATGGGTGTCATTGGAAGACTATGTCGCGTAAACAAAATCATTGAGCAACGCTTGCAACATGCTTTCAAAGAACACGGCCTTAGTGCTATTGAGTTTGATATCCTTGCGACTCTCCGTCGTAACAACATGCCAATGACACCGACAGAAATGTATCAATCCGTTATGCTCACTTCTGGAGCAATGAGTACCCGCATTGAGCATATGGTGCAGAGAGGATTGATTGAGCGTATTGCCAATGAAGAAGATCGGCGTAGTTGCAAGATTTTCCTGACACCGGAAGGGAAGGCATTGATAGATAAAGCGGTGGAAAGTCATTTAGAGAATCAAAAAAACATTCTTGAATCATTGACAGAAACTCAACAAGAGCAGCTTGCGATGTTATTACGTCATTGGTTGCTGGCTAATGAATCTGCTAATTGATGCTTTCTGGCAGGCTGAAAAAGTATCTTTATTGAAAGATATGGTTTTTCTCACAAAAAGAAATATCTTTCGTTAAAGCGATTCTGAAAGGAGTTCGCCCTGGCTGAGGTCAGGGCGAACTAAGGTTAATTAAAAGAACATATTAGAACTTAACATTAACTCTTGCCCAATAAGTCCGTCCCGGCTCGTTGATTTGCGTATTGCCTGAATAACCAAAGCCTCCATTTCCTGCCAAGTTAAGGTGCTCGCTATAGGTTTTATTGAAAATGTTGTCAACACCAGCGCTGACCTGAACATTTTTAGTCACTTTATAGGCCGCATTGGCAGACAAGATGGCAAAACTTCTACTGCTATTAAAATCTTTGCCTACAACGTTACCTTCATTGATGGCGACCCGATGCTGGCTGTTAACCAAACGCAGCAAACTGCTGCTGGTCCAATCACCATGTTCCCAAGTCAGACCGAATCGCGCTTCCAAAGGTGGAGTTTGTGGCAGAGGACGGTGATTTGTCGTATTTTGTGCCCAGGAATACGCTAAACTTGCATCCGTTTTCCAATTGTCGGTCAACTGATAAGCAACTCCCATTTCTCCGCCCATGATAGTGGCATCGATATTATGGGCTTGGTTATTACGAGCATTCTCGCCATAACGGAACAAGATAAAGTCATTCACTTTACCCACATAAGCCGATACCCAGCCTTTCAGGTATTGATCATTATATTGCGCACCGATATCCAACTGGGTTGTCTTTTCGGCCTTGATATTAGTGAAAGCATCTTCTCCGGCTTTGCCAGAAAATAACTCCCAGTAATCAGGAAAACGTTCGGTATAACCAACGCCAGCATAGAACATCACTGGGACATCTTTCAGATTATGTTCAAAACGGATAAAGCCAGCGGGAAGAGTATCTTTGCGTTCTTGCTGGGTACTATATTTATACACCATCACGCGATCCAAGCGTGCACCGCCGATTACTTTGCTTTGTTCAGTCGCATCCCACGTTAATTCACTGAAAATACCATAATCACTGAAACGGGCATTCTTCTTCCAGCCTATTCTTTCTTCTTTTTTCATAAAGCGATCGGTATTAGTCCGATGGGTGTTCGTTTGCGTATCTACGCCGCTTTGTAATTTGAAATCTTCCCAAATCCAGGTTCCGATCATGCGGCCGCCCATCGTAAGGCGATCTGGCTCTGAAGCCATTTTATGTTCTGAATGGCGCAGGGAATAAGTATCCATCACATGGTCGGTGTAGTTGTAATAAAAATTAGTTTCAAATTTGTCAAAAACCTCACCAATATTGGATTTCTCAAAACGTATCCCAAAACTTTTACGCTTAAATTGGGAGCCATCCATCATACGAGTGGCATAGCGCGCTTCGCCATCGCCTTGTCCAGCATTTAATTCCAGCAAGGTATTTTCATCTGGCGTCCAACCTAATGCGACATCGGTATTCCATTTATCCCAACGAGAAGGTACGCGATGACCATCACCGTCTTTGTAATCATTAGAGCGGGATTTATTACCAATCATCCGAATATAACCCAGTTCATTCCCCAAACTGAGGTCGGCATTACCATCCCAACGCCCATTGGAACCGACAACGGTACTGACATTACCTTGAGCACCAAATTGTTCAAATTGAGGGCGGGTACGTTCAAAACGAATAGTGCCCGCAGAGTTACCCGGTCCCCAAAGTACAGTTTGTGGGCCTTTCACTAAACTGAGAACATCATAGCTTTCCGGTGAAATATAAGAACTTGGTGCATCCATGCGTCCGCCACAGGAGCCAAGAATTTCGCCGTCATCAATCAGCATTCGCAAACGAGAACCAAACATGCCACGGAATACAGGATCGCCGTTAGTACCACCATTACGGATCTGAGAAAAACCGGGAATGGTTTTCAGATAATCAGAACCATCACTGGCAGGGACTGGCTGACGCGGCGTTTTGAGTGAAGTCGCCACTTCAAGCGGGGAAACAGCCGGAGCCGTTACGATGATGACAGACTCTCTATCATTAACATTGTGCGTTTCTTTTATCTCTTTGGAGTGATGTTCACTGGCAGCCATGCCGCTGGTTGGTAGGGCAAGGGCAATTGCCAAAGCGGTTGTCAGAGGTGATATACGAAACAATTGTGTAGTGGACATAAAAAAATATTCCTTAATTAGTCACAAATCAAACAAAACAAGGCAAGAAAAATAAAATCCTTTATTTCAATTAAGTAGACTAATTAAGGGGAGGGGCGCGGGGTTGTGATTCTCCGTAGAATAGCCGGATGATTGGTCCAGTGAAGCGTGGTGCTGGTGGCGCACGGGATACGGTTAGCGTCAGCAGGATGAAAGGAATAAAACAGCCTGCCAATAATGGCAGGTTAATCAGAAGCTGACAGTAACCACAAGCGATATCATCCATCAACCCCATATGGATATGATCAGCACCATGATGATTCATGGAGTGTGATGAAGGCGCTGTTTGATGATAACTGCTGTTTTGCATGTCAGGCATAGACATGCTGTGATTCATTTCGCTTTTTATATCATCACGATGGTGCTCCAGCGTTTTTGATACCACTGGCGCGATGAACAACATCAAAATCGCCAATAAGGCGATAAAGGCAGGTGTTCGGCGTTGTGATAGATGAAAAAGCGATAACAAGCTAATGATCCAGAGCAATTTCCACGATTGGACGCCAATATTACTGCATTTTTGATTGAGTTGTTAAAATATTTTTTGGATTAGCATGTCAATTATAACCCCAGAGTAATAATTGATTGCTCTGGGGTTATAGGATCAATGTTTTATAGAATAAACGTCATGGTAAACCATACGGCAAAGTTCCACCGGCACCTTCCCCAAGCCATATTCCATTAATCCAAGTTTCATTGCACCACATGTCTAATTTTTGGCCTGTTAGTGTGGCTTTTTGTGCTATAGAGAAGAACTCGCAATGCCATAAAAACAGGTGAAGATTAGCGGCGACTTGGCTAGTAAAAATGGAAGCTTTCATAGATTCTACACTCTCATTTTGCGCAATTCTATAAACAACAATTTTGTACAATATTTAACATCCAGGCAGGAATATCGTTAATGTAAATTTAACTTAAGCGAATTATGAGATGATATTTAACACTGATAGCTTTTGGATTAGGCACCCCCCAGAAATTGCTTCAATCGCGACTCTTGGACCAAGATAGCTGAGCAACAAACCATAAAAATAGCTACGCATCACGCGCCTCTATCTCGTTTAGAGAGCTTAATTGAATCGGCTGAAGACAAGATTTTTGGAATATCCGATGCTCATTTAGAAATAGAGATTACGAACTCTACAAGCAATGGAGCGAGACTAGTTGTAAACGGCGATGTTGATTGTTGCTTAGCGAATGCTGATGCAATTAAACATTATGGGCTTACAGCAATATCTCACCCTCTACATATTGAAATGACATGGGTGGTATTTTCTAACAGCCAAATTCATAAAAGGAAAGTTGCATAATGAATGACAAAAAGTGTGTATTGGTAATCGATAAAGATCTTCCTCTTGGAGTCATTGCAAACACAGCAGCAGTGCTAGCTCTTAGCCTTGGCAAGGCTCACCCTGAGCTCGTAGGTGACAATATCAAGAACCGTGATGGAGGGGATCATTTTGGGATCACGCGTATCCCAATCCCAATTCTTGCGGCAACTGCAAGCGAGATAAAGGAAATTCGTTCTCAATTACAATCATACGCTACGATAGTTGACTTCTCGAACGTAGCAAAAAACACTAAGAGTTATGAGGATTACTCAAGTAGGTTAGAGGCAGCCAGTGAGGACAGCATCGAATATTTAGGCATAGCTGTGTACGGCGACAAAAAAGCCATCATTAAGCAAACTGGAAATATGAAGTTAATACGATGAACAATTTAATTGATATGGTTTTAGTGACAGGATCTCCTTATCTACGCGGTTCAGAGTTGAGCCCTGATGAGCAACCTGTGTGCGTAGTTACCCTTAGTGATTTTTTCATTGATGTTCACCCTGTGACTAACGCTGAGTTTGCAGTGTTCATTGAGCAGGGGGGCTATAGAAGTAAGAAATATTGGTCAGAAGAAGGTTTTCAGTTTATCCAAGATAATGGTATTTCGGAACCTTTATATTGGCATGATTCTAATTGGAACCAACCAAAGCAGCCAGTAACCGGCATTAGTTGGTATGAAGCTGTCGCATACGCAACATTTGTAGGTAAGGAATTACCCACTGAAGCGCAGTGGGAATTTGCTGCGAAGGGGAACGATAATCGACTCTATCCATGGGGAAATAGCGAGCCATCTATTACAATTGCAAACTATGCCCCAGACTGTGAGCCAGCTGAGCTTAACCGAAAATCCACGGATTGGGATGCACATCCACAAAATCGCTCTCCATTTGGTTGTATTGATATGGCAGGTAATCTAGCTGAGTGGTGTCTAGATAATTACTACCAAGATTACAGTTGGGACAAAACTCATATTGATCCCGTTTATCTTAGTATTCCTACTGACGATCATGTAGTTCGAGGTGGTTCAGGGCTGCATGATGAAGATTATATGCGCTGTACATGCAGAGATAACTACCCTCCAACAGTACGAGACAACATCGTAGGTTTACGCTGTGTCAAATCTCTATAATAGATTACATAAGAAAGGAAAATATGATTACTCCATATATTGATAAGAAGCCTTCTTCTTTACGGTACTACCAAGAAGGGCCACCTGAATCATATGATTCTATTGATATGAAAGAATGGGCGCTCAAGATATTTTTACCTCATGAGTCAACACCAATTCTTGTCGCATTCGAAGACCTTAAGAACATTGCGCCAATAACAGAAAGCCGCCGAGTTGTATGTGTTTGCAATTGGAGTATCAGAAGAAACTGGACAGGTGTTTTACTAGAAGACCTATTGAAATATCTAGGGATAAACCAAGCAAAATATCTTTCATACAATTTGAAGCAGATAAGTTTAGGTACAAGTAAGGGAGGGTATGACTCTACAATATCCCTTAGTAATGCATTAGAAAATAGAGCTATGATTATTTGGGCGGTGGACGGTAAACCCCTATCTTTGGAAGAAGGTTATCCTATCCGTCTAGTCGACTTTTCGCTATATCGGTACAAAGGGGTTAAGTGCTTGTCTGAATTGTACTTTACTGATGAGTTCGAACAAGGATTTTGGGAAAGCAAAGCGGGTTATTGCAAAGAGGGAAAAATCAAGGCAAAACGGTACCGTATTGTTGATTTGCAAGAGAATCGTTTTATTAATGGCTCTGGAGAAGTAACTGATTTTTAGGAGGTAGAAGCTTATGACTCAATTATTTGCAATGACAGTTTTTGCCTTTGTAACCTCTATATCGCCAGGACCTGTAAACATAATAGCGACAGTTACCGGAGCCAATTGCGGATATATTCGAACTATCCCACATATAACCGGTGCTACAATTGGTTTTGTATCGATTTTATTTTTACTGGGCTTTGGATTAGCCCAAATTATAAATGAGGTGCCATATCTTACCGAAATACTTACCTATATAGGAGGCAGTTTCTTATTATACTTGGCATATAAAGTTGCTATGCAAAACCCAATGATCGGTGATGATAGTGAACCAGAAACCAGTGCTCCATCCCTTATACAAGGAATAATGTGCCAATGGCTTAACCCGAAAGCATGGATTGTGTCTTTAGCAGGCATATCCGTTTTTAGTAGTCACGATGCAGAAATTAATGCACTACTACTTTTTTGTGGGATTTTTTTTATTGTCTGTTATGCATCAATTTCAGCATGGGCTGTTTTGGGAATAACGATTAAGACAGTTTTGGACACACCTAAACATTATAAGCTTTTCAATCTCACTATGGGGCTACTGTTAGCAATTACGGTCGTATATACTTTTTTTATATCAGGTTAGGGTCTGTTGATGTTTTAAGGTCATAATTCATTCAACCCACATCGGTAACCAGATAATGATAAATTCCAGTGCCAACATATCCCCCCTCTGTCAGCATAGTTGCCCCTCCCCATATTCTGGCGGTTAATCGCGCCAGAGAATGCTTATTCTCATTCGGTAAAAAATGCCTTCAAAGGTCAAGTTTGTGATAAATCTAATCCGTGTGTTGCATTAACGCAAATAGCTTATTCCAATGGAGATCTGTTAACATGGTTCGCGGCATTATGGTGAAAACTGGTTGTTTTTTGGCAAAAGTAATTATACCAAATCATCTTGCTGTCTAATAATTCCTCACAAAACATCAACAGACCCTAAAAGGGTATGAACACAGATGACCAAGCAAAAATTTTATCGTTCGAGCGCAGTACCCATTGAGCTGCGCTTTTCTAAAAACTCGAAAGCCTGTTACGGGAAACACACTCATGAAGAATTTTCCATTGGAGCTGTAGATTGCGGTCATAGTGATTACTTCAATAGTAATATTGAACGTAGAATACAAAAGGGTTCCCTTGTCATAATTAACCCTCTAGAGGTCCATTCATGCAACCCAGTACCAGATACAAATTGGAGCTACAAAATGCTGTATGTATGTCCAAAATGGTTAGGTTATGTGCAATCAATGATTGTAGGTGAAAGAATAACGAATTTTATCCCGTTCTCAATTAATCATACCGATGCTCCGGAACTTTATGCACAGTTTCAAGAATTAGCCAACACAATCATTCTTGATAAAGACAAAATGAAAACGGAAGAAGAGAGCATCTCTTTTTTTTTCAATCTTTTTTCACAGTCCAACTCCATACCTTTAGAGAAAGTTGTACCAAAAAGTAGTGTATCTAGGGCGTATGAATATATTTGTGAAAATTTTCGAAGCAATATATCGGTAAAGGATATCGCTGTTCACTCTCAATTGAGTGAATATCATATTATCCACGCATTTCGAAAGGCATATGGTATTACTCCACATGCTATGCAAATCGCAATGCGCATTAATGAAGCAAAAGTACTTTTGAAGCAAGGAATGAATATAGCGTCTGTAGCAACTGAGTTAGGTTTTTATGACCAAAGCCACTTTCATAGGAATTTCAAAAAATTGGTTGCGGCGACTCCTGCGGAGTATAAAAAATATAGGTCACGTATTCAATCCTGATAACGGCACTATTAATAATGCCAATGTTAAATTCCCCGCGTAACTGTTTTTACATGCTGGAGGAACTCTTCAATGGATGCCATCATCGTTTCACTGGCCCGTAGATGCTGATCGTGTAATCTAAGAGTTGTTTATTTCATTTACGTAAGTAAACTCATAACTAATGATTCGATAAATGAGATTTAACTTGAATATAGTTTCATTGCAAACTCTTTGTTACAACCTTGCGCGAGGAGTTAAAAAATGTCAGATAGCCATTATTTTCAAACACTGAATTTTAAAGCTCATTGGATGCCATTCAGTGCTAATCGTCATTTTCAACAAGATCCACGTTTAATTGTCTCAGCAGAAGGAAACTGGCTGGTCGATGATCAAGGCCGACGTATCTATGACAGCTTATCAAGCTTGTGGACATGTGGAGCGGGTCATTCACGCACTGAAATCCGTCAGGCTGTTTCTGAACAATTGGGTACGTTGGATTATTCTCCCGGTTTCCAATATGGTCATCCTTTGTCATTTAAGCTGGCAGATAAAATTGCCAGTCTTATGCCCGGTGATTTAAATCATGTATTTTTTACCAGTTCAGGCTCAGAAGCTGTCGATACCGCAGTAAAAATAGCGCGTGCTTACTGGCGCATCAAAGGGCAATCTTCCAAAACTAAACTGATTGGAAGGGCGCGAGGTTATCATGGTGTAAATATCGCTGGTACCAGCCTTGGTGGAATTGGTGGTAACCGCAAGATGTTTGGTCAGTTTATGGATGTAGACCATCTACCGCACACATTACAGCCCAATATGGCCTTTACCAAAGGAATGCCATCAACGGGTGGCCCTGAATTGGCCGATGAATTGCTAAAACTGATCGAATTGCATGATGCCAGTAATATTGCCGCAGTTATCGTCGAACCACTTTCCGGATCTGCCGGTGCCATTATCCCGCCACAAGGTTACTTACAACGTTTGCGGGAAATCTGTACCCAACACGATATCCTGTTAATTTTTGATGAAGTGATTACCGGCTTCGGGCGCTTGGGAAGTTGGAGTGGTTCCGAATATTTCGGTGTAACGCCGGATATTATCAATTTCGCGAAACAAGTTACCAATGGTGCTATTCCTCTGGGGGGGGTGGTTGCATCCAGCAAGATCTACGATACCTTTATGTCACAGTCTCTACCCAGCCATATGATTGAGTTCAGCCACGGTTATACCTATTCGGCCCATCCCGTTGCTTGTGCAGCAGGTTTGGCATCATTGGAACTATTGGAAAAAGAGAACTTATTGCAACAAGCTGCCGAATTGATCCCACATTTCGAACACGCATTACATGAGCTTAAACACTGCCCAAATGTCGTAGACATTCGTAACTGTGGGCTGGTGGGCGCAATTCAAATTGCTCCACGGGATGGTGATGCAGTTATCCGGCCTTTTGATGCAGGTATTGCATTATGGAAAGCTGGCTTTTATGTGCGCTTTGGTGGTGACACATTACAATTTGGTCCAATGTTCAATGCCAAAATGGACGATATTCATCGCCTATTCAACGCGGTGGGTGATGTTTTGCACCAAATTAAATAAAGGAAGTGATTCAGCCGGAGAATTGAAAAGAGGGATTGATTTTCAGGCAATG
The DNA here is from genome assembly GCF_001037465.1 of Xenorhabdus khoisanae. GTDB lineage: Bacteria > Pseudomonadota > Gammaproteobacteria > Enterobacterales > Enterobacteriaceae > Xenorhabdus > Xenorhabdus khoisanae. The sequence goes on along the minus strand of NZ_LFCV01000042.1, from coordinate 27,948 downwards.
GGTATTGTTGCCGGCATAACGCCTTTTAATTTTCCCGCAATGGTTCCTCTATGGATGTATCCGCTGTGAAAATCATTAATCTCTATTAACCCATTCAAATGGGCGACTGTTTTACCGCCCATATTTCCAGCTCTTACATTCATCAATCTTATAATATGGAGCCATGTCATATAGTTGACATAAAACCATGGTGGAAAATAGTGTCATTATGTTAGTAAAGACGCCTACGTATAAACTTAACGAAACACCTAAAAGATAATATGAAAACAGATAAGATCACGAAACTGCTTGAAAGCAAATATCCAAAAGCCGGGCGTTGGGTATTTGGTGATTCTCCTGCTATGCACGATGAACTGGCTGAATTAGTTGCCAAAGGTATAAAAACAGCAACAACTTGCCCGTTCAGTTTGTATGATTCTTATGAATCAGATGATGGCAAGATTACTGTTGGTAATCACTACACTGTCTTCGACAGCAAAGAAAGTCCGGTTTGCGTTGCCAGAGTCACTGCAATGCACTTGATGCAATTTTCAGAAATGACCGCAGATTTGGCCTGGAAAGAAGGAGAGGGAGACAGAAGTTTGCTTCACTGGCAATTAGAGCATCAACGTTTTTTTGAGAGTATAGGTGTTTTCTCACCCGATATGGAAATTGTTGTTATCGAATTTAAGGTTGTTGAGAAACTGTAATCAAACTCTCTACATTTTCGACAATGCAGAAATTAAAGCCGCATTATCGCGGCTTTTCTTTTGAGAAAAAATCATTGAAGAAGTTATGTCTACAGACAATAGACGAAAATATCCTTCTGTTTTTATAGAGTATTTGCCATCATTTTGCCTACCTGTTAAAAGTAAATTCTCAATAGATTCTCATTATGGAAAATAAAAAATCTCTGCTGTTGTTGTTGACGTTATCCATTGCGGTCTTTGGTGTTATTACGACTGAAATAGCTGTTATTGGATTGCTGCCGCAATTGGAAGCACAATTGCATGTAACACCGACTCAAGTCGGTTTTCTTGTCGGTATTTATGCCATTGTTGTGGCTATAACGGGGCCATTTATGACTCTGCTATTATCTGGATATAACAAAAAACACGTTCTTCTTGCCATTCTATTTGTATTTATCGTTTCTAACCTTATCTATGCCACAACAAACCTCTTTAATTTGATGTTGATATTCAGAATTCTTCCCGGGTTGGGGCATGCTGTTTTCTTTGCGGTTGCCCTTGTTATTGCAGCGAAGTCCGTTTCTAAGGAAAAAAGTGCAGGTGCTATTGCAAAAGTTTTTGCCGGAGTGACTGTGGGGATGGTATTAGGAATGCCTTTGAGTTCCTTTATAGCGGAACATTTATCACTCAGTGCTGCATTTTATTTTGGTGCAGCGACTTGTATGCTCGCTTTTCTCGGTATCTTGTTTTTTGTTCCTTCTATCCCTGCAACAAAAAACCGTATTGCTATTGAACAATTAAACGTGTTGCGCAGAGGAAAACTATGGCTGACGATTTCTACCGTGACATTGATTTTCTCCGCAATGTTTTCAAGTTTTAGCTACATCACGGATTATTTATCGAAAATCACGCAATTTGATAATGATTTCATTAGTGCGATTTTAATACTATTTGGTGTTAGTGGATTTATTGGCAATTTTGTTTTTAGTCACTTTTTGCAGAAAAGTGTTGTAAGCACAACTTATGCTTATCCTGTTTTATTAATCTTTCTCTATCTCCAAGTCTGGTATTTAGGTTTCTCGCCGATAGCAATGTGTGTGTTAACCGTTTTTTGGGGCGGATTGCATTCTGCGGGGCTTGTGGTCAGCCAAACTTGGCTTATACAGGAAGCTAATGATGCCCCTGAATTTGCCAACAGCCTTTACATTTCTTTTGCTAATTTAGGGATCACAATTGGCTCCGTTACGGGAGGATGGTTTCTTTCACAATTTAATGTGCATACGGTTATGTTAATCAGTATTCTCTTTTCATTTATGGCATTTTTAAGCATCTACATTAAAAATAATCTTCAGCGTTAATCTAACAAACCGTCTTCTGCCAATTCCACCAGAGTATCTACAACATAACGTATTTTAGGTAACAGTTGACGGTTTTTAGGCCATAACGCACTAATCGGAATTTCCACTCCAGAATATTCTTGCAATACCTCCTTGAGTTCTCCGCTCTCAAGGTAATTACCCACCATCCATAATGGTAGCTGCGCAAATCCGCATCCGGCCAACGCAGCAGATAACATTGCATCTCCATCAGAAAACTCATAAGTTGCTGGTGGAGTGTAACGTCTTACCTCGCCATCTTCTTCTTTCAATAACCAAGATATAGGTTGATTCCTGCGAAATCCTACCACACACCGATGTTGACTCAATTTCTCGGGGGTTTTGGGTTCACCATGAGAATGTAAATAATTCGGTGAGGCACAAATAACAAGTTTTTGCGTTGTCAATTTACGGGCGACCAGTCCACTACTGTCAGCGAGTTCCCCGATTCGTATAGCAATGTCGATACCTTCCTCAATCAAATCAACAAAACGCTCACTGAATGAAACTGACAGAGATAGCTCAGGATAATTACTGGCAATTTTCAGAAGAGCCGGAAATATTCGCTGACGTCCAAAAGCAGCCGGCAGATCAATACGGAGGCGGCCAGCAGGATAGGAAATATGTGAAGTAAGGGCCGCTTCAGCTTGTTCGAGAATATCAAGAGCATTCTGGCAGCTTATCAGGAAAGCTTCTCCATCAGGCGTTAAGCTCAAACTGCGCGTCGAACGCTGAAAAAGTTTAAGTCCTAAACGATCCTCAAGCCTCCCGACGCTTTTACCTACCGCAGACTTTGTTAAGCCTAGACGCTCTGCCGCAGCAGTGAAACTGCCTAATTGCGCTGTTATGACAAACGCCGTTATCCCGCCAAGATGATCTGTTCTACGCATGTTTAAGAATATCTGTATCAGTTAATGTATTAATAAAGATTCAGCCTATATTATCCATAACTAAGGTCAATTTCACCTTCACCAATCAGATTCGTACTCAATATTAAACTCCGTTTACCTTGCAAATTTCCGTGAGCCAATAATACAAAGAATCACCCCTATTGTTACTGCTACCATCAGTAAGCTCACGGGTTCAGAAAGTAAACTCGCGCTCAAAGCAAGACCGAAAAAAGGTTGTAGTAATTGGAGTTGGCCAACGGCAGTAATTCCTCCTAATGCCAGACCTCGATACCAGAAAATAAAACCGATTAACATGCTAAACAGGGATACATACGCAAGACTAATCCATGCCGGAATACCAACATTCGAAAATGAATTTGGCATAAACAGAATTGTCATAATAAGCATAGCAGGTAATGAAATGAGCAAAGCCCAACAGATAACTTGCCATCCGCCTAATACGCGGGAAAGTTTTGCACCTTCTGCATAACCAAGTCCACAAACAATAACGGCAGCAAGCATTAATGAGTCTCCAGTGAGTGAAGCAGATAACCCTTGCATGAAAGCAAATCCAATCACTAACAAACTTCCCACACCAGAAAATACCCAGAAAGCAGCTCGGGGGCGTTCTCCACCACGCCATACGCCAAAAATGGCAGTAGAAAGAGGTAATAACCCAAGAAATACGATCGAATGTGCTGATGTAATATGTTGCAGAGCCAATGCAGTTAAAAGTGGAAATCCAATAACAACACCCATGGCAATAATGAACAATGAAACCAGCTGATTGGATACAGGACGCTTTTCTTTAAACACGAATAAAATAATGAGCGCCAATAAGCCGGCAATGGAAGCACGGGCAACGGTTAGAAAAATAGGATCGAAATTCATAACAGCAACTTTGGTTGCAGGTAGTGAACCACTAAAAATCAGTACCCCAAGAAAACCATTAACCCATCCACTTGCTGTGTTATTTTCAACCGTTTTCAGCATGGCTATTATTCCTCATTTGTTTTAATCGTTGCGGACAGACAGAGTATGGCTCAACATCATGACAATCAAATTATTGTCATGGATACATTTCTAATTTGGTATTTATAATGTAAGCGTTTATGGCGATAAGGTAAATTGTATGTGGTCATTAATTTAAACTGGTTCAATGGAAAGATTTGAACCAGTTTTTAACTTTTTAACACCATAAGGGATTAGTCTTTTACCATTCTGGTGCGAATGTCATGCCTGAAAATTTCAATAGCCCACATCCAGATTATAGTTCCCACTATTTCCGAGAATATCTCATCAAAAGGCAGTTCCCAGAAAACAGGAGACCATCCATAAATGGGTAAAATGATACCGTGGAAAATGAAGGCAACAATGACAGCAAAAACAGCACCATGCCATAATTTTACGATAGGAAAGATTTCCGCAATGACGGAGTAAAACATTGCCAAAATGATAGAAAAAAGATGGTGAACTCCCGCCATGCCCCAATTCACAAGGTGATCCGAGTAATGATAGACCATGTAGTTGACTTTCCCTCCCCAACTTTGAAGCATCTCGCCAGGAGGGATAGCTCTGTCTGGTGTTCTGGGAGGCATGAGAATTTCTGTTCCCCATTTAGCGAAACTGGCAATATTCCCACCAAGAAAACCTGCCCATAAAGCAATTCCGTAATGTCTGGTATTTCTCTTAGTTACTGACAAAGATAAAAATGAAGGCATATTCATTCCGCATAAGGTAGTGGTTAAAGATAGTGGTTGAAAATTGGAATAGTGGAATATAAATGAACATGCTTAAACCATTCCTAATACTACCTATCTTTTAAGTTCATTTATCTCTGTTTATTTACTCACTCTGAGAGGAACTGTTTAGGTTTTTAAAAATACAATATTACTTTAATTGCAACTATTCCCCTGTGTTATTGCTGATATTTTCCATAGGTTAAAACCTTATATAAGGAAGAAGGCATGAAAGTCACTTTCGAACAATTAAAAGAACAACTTACCCGAATATTGCTGGCTCGGGGTGTTCAGTTTGAGACAGCAAATGCCTGCGCGGAAATGTTCGCCAGTACCACGGAATATGGCGTTTACTCACATGGTGTTAATCGTTTTCCCCGGTTTATTCAGCAACTTGATGCAGGGGATATCATCCCTGATGCCAAGCCTGTGCGAGTGGCATCGTTGGGAGCGATTGAACAATGGGATGCACAACGGGCGATAGGCAATCTGACTGCCAGGGATATGATGAACAGAGCTACTGAATTGGCTACGGAATATGGTATTGGCTTGGTGGCATTACGCAATGCCAACCATTGGATGCGAGGAGGAAGCTATGGCTGGCAAGCTGCGACAAAAGGGTTTATTGGCATCTGCTGGACCAATTCTATTGCTGCCATGCCTCCCTGGGGGGCGAAAGAGTGCCGTATCGGCACAAATCCATTAATCATAGCCATACCCGGCGATCCCATAACGTTGCTCGATATGTCAATGTCCATGTTTTCTTACGGAAAGTTAGAAGTAAATCGGCTGGCTGGGCAGCAATTACCGGTTGAAGGTGGTTTTGATGACGAAGGCAACTTAACCAGAGATCCCGCAACGATTGAAAAAAATCGCCGGATTTTGCCCATGGGATACTGGAAAGGTTCAGGATTATCCATCGTATTGGATCTCATCGCCACCTTGCTTTCAAATGGTTCATCGGTCGCGGAAATTACGCAGAATAATAGTGATGAGTACGGGGTTTCACAGGTATTTATCGCCATTGATGTAGACAGGTTAATTGATGGCCCTTCACGGGAAGCAAAACTGAAATCCATCATGCATTTTATTACCTCTGCGGAATGTGCAGATCCCAATATGGCCATTCGGTTACCGGGTCACGAATTGGTGCGCAAACAAGCAGAAAACAGACGAAATGGTATGACCATTAACGATAGCGTATGGGAAAAAATTAAAACGCTCTGAGGGCAATTATAGGATGAGCAGACATAAGCATAACTTTTATCTGGGTATTGATTGTGGCGGTACTTATCTTAAAGCGGGCTTATATAATGAACGAGGACAAGAATACAGTATAGAACGTATTGCATTGAAAACGCTTACTCCCCAATTGGGATATGCAGAAAGAGATCTCAGCGAATTATGGAATGCGTTAATTAGCATAATTAACCATTTATTGAGAAATACGGGCATCTGTGGTCAGCAAATCAAGGGCATTGGTATTTCAGCTCAAGGCAAAGGGCTATTTCTTTTAGATAAAGATGACAAACCGTTAGGTAACGGGATACTTTCTTCTGATCGTCGTGCCACAGAAATTGTACGTCAATGGCAACAACAAGGAATGCGGGAAAAGTTATATCCCCATACGCGCCAAACCCTTTGGACAGGCCATCCTGTATCTTTATTGCGTTGGCTTAAAGAGAACCAGCCTGAACGCTACAACCGCATCGGTGCCGTTATGATGGCACATGATTATCTGCGCTGGTGTCTCACTGGCGAAAAGAGCTGTGAAGAAAGCAATATTTCGGAATCCAATCTCTACAACATGAATACGGGAGATTATGATCCTGCACTTTCAAGCCTTTTGAATATCAGTGAAATTGATGGTGTTCTCTCCCGAATTGTCGGCTCGGCTGAAATTGGTGGAGAAGTCACCCCACCAGCCGCTGAGTTAACCGGGCTGGTTGCAGGTACTCCCGTGGTCGGCGGACTGTTTGATGTGGCTTCCTCCGCTGTTTGTGCAGGTCTTCAAGATGAATACACGCTGAATGCCGTTATGGGAACCTGGTCAGTAACCAGTGGTATTGCGGATCAACTGCGTACTCATGAACCATACCCTTATATTTATGGGCGATACGTTAATGCAGGCCATTATATTGTTCATGAAGCCAGTCCCACTTCGTCAGGTAACCTTGAGTGGCTTACCGCCCTTTGGGGAAAAATGTCTTTTGAAGAAATCAATGCTGCAGTTAACCATCTTCCCAAAGCCTCCAGTGAAGTTCTTTTTCTTCCCTTTCTTTATGGCAGCAATGCTGGGCTGGAAATGACGGCGGGGTTTTATGGTTTACAGTCCAGCCATGATCGCAGCCATTTACTACAAGCCGTGTATGAAGGCGTTATTTTCAGCCATATGACCCATTTGAAACGAATGTTAGAACGTTTTACTCAAACTCAGACGATACGAGTAATGGGGGGACCTGCACACTCCAAAGTCTGGATGCAAATGTTTGCGGATGTCAGCAATCTACCGGTGGAATTACCTCAGGTCGAAGAGACGGGATGCCTGGGGGCTGCATTGGCTGCTTTAGTAGGTACGGGCATCTATAAGGATTTCACTGAAGCTCAGAAAAATTTGGGTTACACCATATATACTATTGAACCAGATCAAAATTCACATTCAGCATATCTTAATAAAATTAATAAATATCAGCTAATTATCGAATCATTGCGTGACTTTCATTCTCAATGCGAGTCATTGAATACGTTCAGGGAGGAAAGAATATGAGCCGACCATTATTACAACTGGCATTGGATCATACTTGCCTGAGTTCAGCATTGCAGGATGCTGAACTATTGCAGGACGATGTTGATATTGTGGAAGCCGGTACAATTCTTTGCCTTTCCGAAGGAATTAACGCTATCCGCCAACTGCGTCTCCATTATCCGGACAAAATTATTGTTGCGGACTGGAAGGTTGCTGATGCGGGTGAAATTCTTGCAACACAGGCATTCGATGCTGGTGCAAACTGGATGACGATGATTTGTGCCGCACCACTGGCAACCATAGAAAAAGCCCATCATGTGGCAAAGCAGAGAAAGGCAGAAATCCAAATTGAATTATTTGGTAACTGGACATTCTCTGATGCAAAAAATTGGCATGCCATTGGTATCCGGCAAGTGATCTATCATCGCGGCCGCGATGCTCAAGCTAATGGGCAAGTGTGGGATAAGGAAGATATATCCCGCATGAAAAAGTTATCCGATATAGGATTAGCGGTTTCTATTACCGGTGGCATTGTTCCAACAGACCTCCTTCAATTCAAAGATATTTCTGTACAAGCTTTTATTGCAGGCCGGGCGTTATCTGGATCAACTCAACCCAAACAAGTCGCTCAAGCATTTCATACTCAAATTACTCAGCTCTGGGGGAAAGCATAATGCGCATCCATCCTATTGGGATTTATGAAAAAGCATTGCCTAAAAATCTGACATGGGCAGAGCGATTATCTCTGGCAAAAAGCTGTGGTTTCGATTTTATTGAAATGTCTGTGGATGAAACAGATGAACGCTTGTCACGATTGGATTGGGATGTAAAAACACGCCTTAAACTCATTAAGAATATGCTGGAAACAGGTATTTCCATTCCCTCCATGTGTTTATCTGCACATCGTCGTTATCCATTTGGTAGTCGTGATGAAACTGTACGGCGGAAAGCTTATGAGATTATGTCAAAAGCAATCAGTTTAGCGCGGGATCTTGGCATCAGAACAATCCAACTGGCGGGTTATGACGTTTATTACGAAGAACATAACGAAGAAACGAAACAGCGCTTTTCTGAAGGAATAGCGTGGGCAGTTCAGCAAGCAGCCAGAGCACAAGTCATGCTGGCAATGGAGATTATGGATACAGATTTCATAAACTCGATCACCAAATGGAAAATATGGGATGAAATGCTGGCCTCACCGTGGTTCAGCGTTTATCCCGATATTGGTAATTTGAGTGCTTGGGGCAATGATGTCTCAGAAGAACTCAAGCTTGGCATAAACCGTATTTCGGCAATTCATCTCAAAGATACTTATCCAGTCACTCCAACCCATTCGGGACAATTCCGTGACGTGCCATTCGGTCAGGGTTGTGTCGATTTTGTCGGAGTATTCAGAACGCTTCATACATTGAATTACCGTGGAACGTTCTTAATAGAAATGTGGACAGAAAAAGCGGAAGAACCTGTATTGGAAATTATACAGGCTCGCCGTTGGATCGAAGCTCGTATGCAGGAAGGGGGTTTTGAATGTTAGAACAACTGAAGGCCGATGTACTGTCTGCAAATCTGGCGTTGCTAAAACATAATCTAGTGACATTCACTTGGGGAAATGTCAGTGCTGTTGATAAAGCCAGAGGCTTGATGGTGATTAAGCCATCTGGTGTGGAATATAGTGATATGCAAGCTAATGATATGGTTGTCGTTGATATTGAGACTGGCATCATCGTGGAAGGGGATAAAAAACCCTCTTCAGACACCCCAACGCACCTTGTTTTATATCGTCATTTTCGGGATATCGGGGGAGTTGTTCATACGCATTCTCGCCATGCCACTATTTGGGCCCAAGCCGGACGTTTCTTGCCAGCTCATGGCACAACTCACGCCGACTATTTTCACGGTGCAGTTCCTTGCACGCGCTTAATGACCAGACAAGAAATTGAGGATGATTACGAATTGCAAACAGGGAACGTCATCGTTCAAACATTTATAGAGCAACGTCTCGATCCAATGAAAATCCCCGCTGTTTTGGTTCATTCCCACGGGCCTTTCACATGGGGAATAGATGCAGCTGATGCAGTATACAATGCCGTCGTACTCGAAGAATGCGCCTATATGAGTTTATTTTCCCAACAATTAAACTCAGAAATTACATTTATGCAACAGGAATTACTGGATAAACATTATTTACGTAAGCATGGTGCCAACGCCTATTATGGGCAAGATGAGCAGAAATAAGGCTTAATAACACTGAAAAAAAACCGAAAAATAGGAAATCAGCTTATGAAAGAAAAAATTTCCATTCTGGAAAAAATAGGATATGGATTTGGCGATGCTGGCTGTAATATTGTTGGAGGCGCTGTTTTCCTGTTTTTGAATTTTTATTATACAGATATTTATGGCCTTAATGCCGGTACAGTTGCTGCCATTTGGTTGGGAGTTAGGGTCATAGAAGCGATATCAGATCCTTTTATTGGTTATATTGCTGACAGAACACAAACACGTTGGGGTAAATTCAGGCCCTATATTCTCTTCTTTGCATTTCCCTATGCTTTATTTTCGGTATTAATGTTTACCGTGCCCAATCTGGATTATACAGGTAAAGCTATTTATGCATTTTTTACTTATCTGATGATGTCAGTGACTTATTCATTTATTAATATTCCCTATTGTTCGTTAGGTAGTGTCATCAGTGATAATAACCGTGAACGGGTTGCCTGCCAAAGTTTCAGATTCATGGGGGTAGGAGTTGCAACTCTCGTTCTGACATTAACCTTATTGCCTCTGGTTAACTTGTTTGGTCACGGCAATAAAGCTAAAGGTTACCATGATGCAATTATTCTGTTGACCTCTGTTGGCCTGATAATGTTTGTACTCTGTTTTTCTTTGGTGCGTGAGAGAGTGCGTCCCGTTGTTCCGACAAGGGATTCAATAGTAAAAGATTACTGCGATATCATAAAAAATGATCAATGGCCTTGCTTATTGCTTGTCACATTTATCAACGTATTACCCGGTTTTACCAGAATGGCATCCGTCATGTATTTTCTGACTTGGGTGATTCATGCCAGTGAAATCTTCACTACAATATTTTTGAGCGTTGGTGTTATTGGCATGACATTGGGCAGTGCTTTAGCTAAGCCACTGAGTGATCGCTTTTGTAAGCTCAAAATATTTTATTGGGTGAGTTTATTAATGACCATCCTTTCCTTGCTTATCTATTTCATTCCGGTTGATATGCATTACTTAATTTTATTTGGGTATTTTATTTTGAATGTTATCCACCAAATTGCACAACCAATCAATTGGTCAATTATGGCTGATGTTGATGATTATGGTGAATATAAATTTGGTAAGCGTCTAACGGGTATTAACTTTTCATGCAACTTTCTCGCTCTTAAATTAGGACTGGCTCTTTCTGGTGCCTTAGTCAGTGGAGTATTGGCACTGGTTGGCTATGACGCAAATCAATCGTTACAAAATGATCATGTTCAATTATCTATTGTTATTCTCTTTACTGTCATTCCTGCGTTAGGTTATTTCTTGACTGCACTATCAGTGAAATTATTGAAAGTGGATCGCCATATGATGAAAGAAATTTCATATGGATTGACAAAAAGAAGAGTGAATTCTACGAAACTGACGAATTATTTAGAGCGGCAACATAATATCATTCCCCAAAAATCACAAGAGTGACTATGAAAACATATTTAGAAAAACTTTGTTCTCCGGCACTTTGGGCAGAGGGGCCAGTTTGGCTTCCAGACGAAGATGCCATTATTTTTAGTGATGTGAAGGGAAATCGAATGTTTCGCTGGTCAGAACACGATGGTGTCAGTGTATGGCGGCAATATTCTAATTATGCCAATGGTAACGCGTTGGACAATGAAGGAAAGGTAATTACCTGTGAACATGGTAGGCGAGGAATTTCCCGGACAGAAAAAGATGGTAGCGTTGTCATATTGGTTGAAAAAATCGATGGGAAAAGATTCAATTCACCCAATGATGTGGTTGTGCGTTCTGACGGTACAATTTGGTTTACTGATCCCCCTTATGGAATTATCAACGACAAAGAAGGATACAAATCAGAAAGTCAGATTATTGGTTGCTATGTATATTGCTACGATCCAAATTATAATACTATCTCTATAGCAACGAGTGATGTCCAACGACCGAATGGACTTGCATTTTCTCCAGATGAAAAATGGCTCTATGTTGCAGACATGTCTATTATTGATTTTCCTGTTCATGGAAGGCGTGAACTTCGCATCTACCCAGTGCAGAATAACATCTTAGGGGCAGGAAAACATTTTGCGACGATATATCCCGGATTTCCAGACGGATTTTGTGTTGATAAATCAGGTAATATCTATTGCAGTTGCTTAGATGGTGTTTTGGTTTTTGATAACTCGGGCAAACAAATACATAAGATCGTCGTGCCTGAACAGGTCTCTAATTGTACGTTTGGTGGCCCTAATGGAGATCAATTGTATATTACGGCGACGACATCGTTATATCGGGTATCTGTGGACACATTGTGCCTGTAGACACATATAGGGAAGGCCAATTAAATTGACGACCGGTCATCGGGCTATAAGATCGGTCGGGTTAGGAGCTTCACATCTATAATTCAGACAAACAAATATCCATGTTATTAAAAATCTTTTCGTAGATACCTTTGATTACCTTCTCTTTATTATGATTGTATTCCATAACATGAACAGTACCTTTAATGGCCGCCTGTTTAGCTGCTGCATATCGTTTTTTGTCATCTTCATGACTTTTCAGCCAATTACGAAAAAGAAGATGGCGAATATGTTCCGGGCAATTTTCGCCAAATAGATGCAAATTAACGCGTGGTGAATCAAGCCTCAGCATTCTATGCTGATACCAAGACGGTTCTCTTATCCTTAACACATAACCTAATTTTTCAAGTTCAGGGATATAATCTTTTTCTTGTGCAGGATCTGCGACGATGAGATCGATATCGATGACAGGTTTTGCGGGTAAGCCGGGCACGGCTGTAGAGCCAATATGTGCAATATTGATGACTTTCTCTTTCAATTGGCGCTGGATTTTATTTTTTTCTTCATTGTAAATATTCTTCCATTCAGTAGAGTAGGGAACGATAACAATGGGTTCTGGTGTCTGTTTAATGCCTCCAACCCAAGGATTTTCATTTGGATCACCTTCGCAAAAAGTCATAATAAGTGGCTTTAGAGTAATAAATTGTTCTGACATATGTTGCCTCGGTTATAAATAGAACAAGTTATAGTGCAAGATCTTAATTACATTAGAATATGCGTAATTTAACATAACTCAAGGTTTGGGTTATTAAATATAAAATGACAACTATTTCAAGATTAAATAATTTCGGTAGTAGAAATTATTTAAAGTCGCATTTTTTATAAACGAATATTGATTACTAAAAAAGGAAATCTTATGGCTGACAATAGTATTCGCACAGATCTTTTTTCCCCAATCAAATTGGGAGAAATTGAACTTGCCAACCGTATTGTTATGGCGCCTTTAACGCGTGGCCGCACAAATGAAGAGGGTGTTCCGAACGATCTTAATGTCACATATTATGTTCAGCGCACAAGCGCTGGTTTAATCATTTCAGAAGCAACCAATATCTCAGCTCAAGGGCGCGGTTATGCCATGACCCCCGGTATTTGGACAGAAGATCAGGTAGCAGGGTGGAAAAAAATTACAGATGCCATTCACGCTGTCGGCGGTAAGATTGTAATGCAATTGTGGCATGTTGGCCGTTGCTCACACGTTGATCTTCAACCAAATAGAGATGCGCCAGTAGCACCATCCGCCATTAAAGCAGACGGTAATGTTTACACGAATAATGGCATTGCGGAAGCCTCTATGCCGCGTGCCCTGAGAACCGAAGAAATTCCTGATATCATCGAACAATATAGACATGCTGCTGAATGCGCTAAACGTGCAGGGTTCGATGGTGTAGAAATCCATTCTGCTAACAATTATTTGCTGGAACAATTCTTGCGGGATTCAACTAACCATCGCACCGATCAATATGGTGGCTCAATCGAAAATCGAGCCAGACTGATTTTGGAAGTTGTTGAAGCTGTAACTGGTGTTTGGGGTGGTGGTCGAGTGGGTATTAGATTGTCTCCTGTCACAACAGAAGTAGGTAACACTCCACTTGATAGCGATGTGATGGCAACTTATGGCTATCTGATTCAGCAACTAAATAAGTTCAAACTGGCTTATCTCCATTTTGTTGAGGGAACAACCCAAAAAAACCGTGACGTTCCTAAAAATGTTGATCTTGAAGCACTAAGGTCTTTATTCGACGGCGCTTATATTGGCAATAATAACTATGATCTTGAACTGGCGATTTCCCGTCGTGCGGAAGGTAAAATTGACGCAGTTGCATTCGGACGCCCATTTATTGCCAATCCTGATTTGGTAGAGCGTTTACGCTACGGTCTTGAATTAGCAGAGGCAACTTATGATACCCATTACGGTAATGGGGCAAAGGGATATACTGACTGGCCGAAAGCGAATTCTTAATTGATTGTCATAGCAGTTTAACCGGATAGCGCCAGTAAAGCCGCTATTTGCTGGTGGAATGAAGAAAAATGCCAATCTGCTTTGTAGATTGGCATTTTTCTGTGTAAATAACTTATCGATTTTTTTTCAGAAATTGTTGTAGAGCTTTGTCAAATGCTTCAGGTTGTTCCAACATTGGAGTATGACCACTATTATTGATCAAAACATGTTCCGCATTTTCAAACATTGGATGAATATCAAGCCATGCGGCTGGTGGAGCGATACTAAAATCATGTGAACCTGAGATAATTAACACAGGAGAGGCAATTTTAGTTGTGTAATCCAAGATATTGATTTCACTAAACACATTTCCCCACAATTTATCAAATATGGCTGTGTGAGTGGGGACATCATTCCATAGAAACCTTTCATTGAAGTTTGCATCAAACCACCGCATCGCACTTAATCGACAACAAACATGAACAAATTTGCGTTCAGGATCATTCTGAATATCAAATTCCAGATGAATGATATTGTTGTTGAAAATCTGTTTCCTGTTTTCATCCGCGTCAGCTTCCCACCTGGCGAACTGTAACGCTTGCATGGTTTTTGATAAACAGGGTGAAGCACCAACCAGTATGGTTCCTTTAATGCGACCACTGCTGTTCGCCGTAAAATCCAGTGCCATATAAGCGTGGCCGGAATGACCTAATATCCAACATTGCCTGATATTAAGTTCACAACAAACACGCTCAATATCTTGGGTAATTTGTGCCAGAGAAACATCAGACTCATCAACTCTTCGGTGACAGACTGAAAACCCGCGATGATCGACAAACACACAATGATAATGACCATAAAAGGATTCAGGCATGACCCGCTGATAGTAATCAGCACTGCCAATGATAAGAAGAGTTTCTCCCACGCCTTGCTCAATGACTTTTAGTGAAAAGTCTCCGCATTGAATAGTATGTACTTTATTCATTGATATAATTACCTTTTTACAATTGCAACAAATCACTTCACGTCAGTGAAGTTAAAATTGGGTTGTTATAAAGATGAACGATGTCAACGAATCAGAGGCATTATGTGTCTTTCCATCAATAACTATGGCGAGTGTTATGCTTTGACAGGTGGTTTATCACTAGGAGTGAGGACTTGTTCCTTGTTCGCAATGATGTCGCAGCCGTCCGTACTTTACTGAAAAAACATGGGTGGCTGCATTATGTACTATACCCTTCGTCTTTCAAGTTGCCTCTTTGTTGGCTGCACTCACTCACCCCAGTCACATAGTTATCTATGCTCCCGGGGATTCGTTCCCTTGCCGCCGCGACGCAACTTGAAATCCATTGGGTATATATGAATTTCAGGTTCACTACGTTTTAAATAAAGAAGGCTGTAACCTGATTCCCATAATTATCCAATTTAATCTGGATTGTTTGGCTGTAATGTTTCGTGCAAATGAAGCCAGACAGGTGTATCTGCATGAAGGTTAAAGATAGCGGTTGACCAGCGAATTGTGGTCTCTTTGTCGGGCTCGGTCTGCTTTTCACGATATAAAATCACAGCCCCATTCTCCCACTCTTCCAAGACAGACAGCGAATCCACGACAATTTGTAATCCCGGGCGGCTTGCACGTTTAGCAACAAAAAAACGGCTCAGAGATTCATGATCAAGCATCATGCCTGTTATCGTGATCATTGCATAATCCTGACTGAAACGGTCAAGGAGTGTCTGCACGTCTCCTTCACCTTTGCCAAGCCAGTTCTCAATGGCAATATGAGCCTCCAACACTTCATTAATATAATGGTTCATTAGCTATTCTCTTCTGATGATAAAAGCTTAAGTTTTACGTTTCGGTTATTGATGCTCAAGCTGAGCAGGAGTGGGATAAGAGCACCGGCTGCTGCTGTATAAAATGTCCACATATAAGCCTGTCGCAGTGCGAGATGGCTGATAAGCAGATTGAGTAGCAGACTCAACAGTGCTACACCAAAACAGAAGCTGAGCTGACGGTTTATGTTCCATAATGCACTTGCCTCAGGCATGGCTGTAGCTGATACCTCAAGGAAAGCACTACTCTGGGCGGAGCTGCTACACAGACTTCCTCCCATCCCCATCAGTGCAAAAGCCGTCACCAGCAGGTAGTTCTGCCCGTCGTGGGTCACTACCGAAAATAACAAAATGCCGATCGCCTGTAGCAGACAACCGGTTATGATGAGTGGCCGTGGTCCCAAGCGGTTAAATGTTTTGCCTGTAAAAGTGATCGCCAGAAATGAAGCCAACGACCAGGGGATCATTAATGCTCCTGTCTCAGCGGCAGACATACCGAGAAATGTCTGTAGATAAATGACGCCAACCAGACTTACCCCCATAAACAGGCCAGGCACGAACTGATAAACCAACATTGAGAAGCGCATCAATGGGTCAGAAAGGAGGTGAAAGCTGAAAAGTGGTGCAGAATGCCGACTACTGCGAATAATGAAAAAAGCCAGCAAAATAACACCTGATAAGAAAAGTATCGTACCTTTTGCAATGCTTCCTGCCTCACTCATTTTTGTCATTCCGAGTAAAATGAGAAATAGGCCGGCACATCCGATGACAAGACCAGAGAAATCGAGAGCTTTGTTTTTTTCAGACGTGACCCCGTCCTGTAACCATATGAAAGCCAGTATCAGTGTCAGCAGGGTTAGCGGCAGACTGGCAAAGAACACCCAGCGCCAGTTGAGCGTTTGGACCAGCACGCCACCCAAGGCAGGGGATAGTGCAGGGGCTAGTAGTGCTACCAGCATAATTGCAGATGAAAGTTTAGCTCGCTCATGTTTTGCATAAAGCTGCCACGTCAACGCCTGACCGACTGGTATCAACAGTCCACCGCCAATGCCCTGCACAACTCGACAGAAAACCAGTACTTCAAGTGAATGTGCAAATCCAGATGCTGCTGTTCCCAGTGCAAATAAGGCTAACGAAAGTAAAAACATCCGCCGGGCACCTGCACGCTGTGTCAACCACGCACTGAGAGGAATAATAAGCGTGAGCCCACATATGTAGCCATGACTGATCCATGCTAACTCTGCCACTGACGCATTCATTTCCTTACCTATAGTGGGATAAGCGACATTGGAGATAAACATATTTACTAAGTCGAGGAAAAAGCCAAGAAGGTAAACGACCGCAACTTTACTACGATAATTCATACTCTCTTCCCTGTTAAAAATGACTAATATAATTCCGGTAATGGGAAGGATAAAGAACTGCCGCAGTGATACACTGTCAAAAAATATTTGACAGTAAGCGGGAGATTTATGCTCAATTTACAGCGTGTAGCAATGTTTGTGGCCGTGGTAGAGGCGGGGAGTTTCACATCAGCAGCCACCACGCTCAGACAAACGAAGGCAGTAGTTAGTTTTAATATCCGGCAACTGGAGGCAGAGCTTGGTGTGTCGTTGTTGCTACGCACTACCCGACGTCTGGCACTTACGCAAGCGGGGGAGGCTTTTTACCTGCGTAGTGTTCATCTTCTGAAAGAAACAGAAGATATTGTGAACGATGTGCAATTCAGTCATAGAGGATTTGGTGGTGAGTTACGAATAACCAGTACACCGGAATATGGCACTACAATGATCATCCCCGCTTTAGTGGCATTCGGGCAGGCACACCCGGAGCTGAGTATTCGCCACGTTTCGTCTTCCTATCATGCCGATCTTATTTCAGAGCACTTCGACGTTGCCATTCGTCTTGGCAAATTGGCTGATTCCAGTTATCACGCAGCGCTAATAGACAACTTTTCAATAATCCCAGTGGCCGCGCCAGAATGGATTAAAAATAACCCGATAGATTCGCTTAATACATTGGGTAAGGCGGAATGGGTTATTCATACTCGTCTCCAGTCTCCTCTACGCTGGCAAGTAACAGGTCCGGAACAGCAGAAGATCGATTTTTCCATCACTGGACCCGTCAGGTTCTCAACTGACAGTGCTTCTGCGCTGATGAGTTTTATACTGGAAGGCTGTGGTGTTGCGCTGCTACCGGAGTGGCTCGTCCGGCCCGCTCTAGCAAGCGGGGAACTGCAGCATTTGCTGCCCGATTACCATTTCCCTTCGCAGGGCGTGTATGCGGTTTATCCTAATACCCGCCACATCTCCGCTAAGGTACGTGCTCTGATTGATTTTCTTCAGGGACACGCTCAAGAGACTGGGCTGCTGAAAACTAACAAATTATAAATTTCCCTGAAAAACTCAGTATTAAAATGCAGACCCGCTACACAAAAAGGAATATTTTCTAATAACCGATTTTCTTTCATATTGGATTTTCATAACTTGAATCTTTAGCCTTCAAGTTAATTTGGCATAACAAGGAGTATTTATGAAAATAATAAATATTATAGTCTTATCTATCTCGGCAATGATAGCTTCTCATTCTTTAGCCAATGAGGTTAGGGCAAGAGAATTGGGCATTCCTTTTGCTGGAATACCCGGGAAGTATAATGCAATTACCGACGTCAGCGGGGTAAAAGTCGGCTACTCAACCATAATAGAAGGCGATGGAAAACTAGAGGTTGGAAAAGGACCAGTAAGAACTGGTGTAACAGCGATATTGCCAAGAGGAAAGAAATTCAGCCCTGTCTTTTCTAGTATATTCTCTTTAAATGGAAATGGAGATATGACAGGCAGTCAGTGGGTCGAAGAAAGTGGTTTCTTGGAAACGCCAATATTAATAACTAACACCCATAGTGTTGGTGTTGTCAGAGACTCAACAATTAGTTGGATGTTTGATAATAATTTAATATCCCCCCTAAAAGATGATCTGTTCTGGTTATTACCTGTGGTTGCGGAAACGTGGGATGGAATATTAAATGACATAAATGGCATGCATGTAAAAAAAGAACATGTGTATAACGCGTTGAATAGTGCCAAATCAGGAAAGATCGAAGAAGGTAATGTCGGTGGCGGAACTGGAATGAATCTTTTCGATTTTAAGGGAGGTACAGGTACTTCATCAAGAATTCTGGATAAAAAAGATGGAGGATATACGGTTGGTGTTCTTGTTCAGGGCAACTTTGGCGATAGGAATGACTTAATTATTTCTGGGATTCCGGTTGGTAAAGAAATAAAGGATTTCGATCTGATATATCATGGAGACAAGAAAAAACTAAAGGATGTCGGTTCGATAATAGCAGTGGTAGCAACAGATGCACCATTAGCTCCTCATCAATTAAACAAAATCGCTAAAAGAGTCTCTCTTGGGCTTGCAAGAGTAGGCGGTGTTGCCAGAAATACCAGTGGTGAAATATTTATTGCATTTTCAACCGCAAATAATGATGCATTCTCCAGAGAGGAGGTAAGAACAATCAAAATACTGCCAAATGACAAACTCGATCCTTTGTATGAAGCAACAATAAATGCAACAGAAGAGGCTGTAATTAATGCTATGTTTGCAGCTAAAACAATGGTTGGGAGAAATGGCAATACTTCGTATGCTATCCCTAAAGACAGGGTTAAAGAGATACTAAAAAAACATAATAGGCTCAGTGGCACCTGAAATGTATTAACTAAAATCCAATCTGACATTTCAATTTGAAAAGAAAAGAGTTACCGACTTTGATTAAGGACTCTAAATCTGAAATCGAAGATAAGAGGTAACTCTCATGCCTCAGTGAGTAGCCGGAACGAATAGCCTGACAGCGCCATAAGGATCATTAGCCTACACGTTTCACATCACCGACTAAAAAAATATAAGAAAACGCACTGATAAGTGCAACAACCGAGATATAAACCAGTGCCGGAGCAAAGCCATAATTCTGAGCCAGATAGCCAACTACCAACGGTACTGTAATACCACCTAATCCGCCGACAAAGTTGAATACCCCTCCGGTTAATCCGATTAAATGCATGGGAGCCAATGATGAGACCAGTGACCATGTTATTGAAGCAAAGCCATTACCGAAAAATGCCAGTGCCATCAATGTCATAATTAACATAGGTTCGTTAGTGTAATTGGCACCCATAATACAGGTAGAAATCAGTAATCCACAGATAATGGGCGTCTTACGCGCAACGCCAAGTGAGTAGCCTTTTTCCACAAGTTTGTCAGCAACCCAACCCGATAAAAGCACGCCTGCGAAAGCAGCTAAGAAAGGAACGGTTGTCATAAATCCGGCTTTCAGTGCGGTGATTCCCTTTTCTTGGATCAAATAGTTAGGAAACCAGGTTAAAAAGAACCACAGGGTTGATGCTACAGCGAATTGGCCAAGATAAACTCCCACTAACTTGCGATGAAAAATCAATTTCCAATCTTTTTTAGTCAGAGGTACACGGTCTTTTTTCTCAGCAGGCGCATCACCATCCACCAATCCGCCGCCGTTACGGATATAGTCGAGTTCAAGTTTGTTAGTGCCTTTGCTCTTACGCGGTGGCTGATAAACTTTGATCCAGACAAATGACCAGATGGCCCCAATACACCCGGTAATGAAAAACACCCAGTGCCAACTTAGTATTTCCTGAATCCAAATCAGTATCGGTGTCAGAAAAGCCAGCCCGATAAACTGACCGGAGGTATAGAAACCAACGGCAAAAGCACGTTCATGTTCCGGAAACCAGCTCGTGACAATGCGGTTATTGGTCGGGAATGCCGGTGCTTCGAAAATACCGGTCAACACCCGCAGACCAATTAAGGATAGTAGCCCTGTCGCGAATCCTTGCAATAAAGTCGCTACCGACCAACCTAAAATAGCAATAAAGTAGGTAATTCGCGAACCTATGCGGTCTAAAAACCATCCCCCCAGAATCTGACAAAGGGTATACGACCAGGCAAATGCGGAGAAAATATACCCCATCTGTGTTTTGCTGATACCAAATTCTTCCTGAATATGTGTGGAGGCTACAGCAAGGTTGGCTCTGTCAACATAACAAATGACCACGGTGACAAAAATCATCAATAAAGTCAGGTAACGACGGCGTGTAGGTTTTGCTGTCTTAATAGAAATGTCCATACAGTCATCTCCAAATTTAGGTATATATATTCAGGCATAACTAGTGCAGTGGATTACCACTCGGCAACAGAACCATCGGCATAACGCCACAACGGATTACGCCAGTCAATGGCGCTTTGGCTACGGCGGATAACTTGTTCTTCGTCGATTTCAACTCCCAGCCCCGGTTTCATCAACGGGTGAAAATAACCTCCGGTCATATCGAAATCGTCTTTGTTTTTAACAAAGTCTAAGAGTTCAGCACCTTGGTTGTAGTGAATACCCATGCTCTGCTCCTGAAAAACCGTATTACGGGAGACAAAATCAATATGGAGACAGGCGGCCAGAGCAATCGGGCCAAGCGGGCAATGCGGTGCCAGACCCACATCATAAGTTTCTGCCATGGAGGCAATTTTATAACATTCTGTGATACCGCCGGCATGAGAGAGATCAGGTTGCAGAATAGATACACCACCGGCTTCCAGAATACGTTTAAACTCAAAGCGTGAGAACATACGTTCGCCGGCGGCAATCGGAATATGTGTCTGCGCGGCTAAACGCGGATAGTATTCGGCCTGTTCAGTGAGCACAGGTTCTTCAATAAAGAGCGGACGGTAAGGTTCCAGTTCATGGATCATAACCTTAGCCATTGGTGCACTGACGCGGCCATGGAAATCCAGCCCAAATTCAATTTCATTACCGAAAGCTTCACGGATCTGTGCAACGGTGTTTACTGCTGCGTCTACTTTGCGTGAATCATCTATAATTCCCAGTTCTTCACAACCATTTAATTTGAATGTGTCAAAATCGATTTTACGCAGACTTTCAATTCCCGCGATAACGTCAGCAGGGCGATCTCCGCCAACCCAGCTATAAATCTTGATTCTGTCCCGCACTAATCCCCCCAATAACTGCCAGACTGGGGCATTTAATACTTTTCCTTTGATATCCCAGAGAGCTTGGTCGATTCCGGCGATGGCACTCATCAGTACCGGGCCTCCCCGGTAGAAACCACCACGATACATTACCTGCCATAAGTCATTGATTCTTGATGGTTCCCGACCAATAAGATATTCACCTAACTCATGAACTGCGGTCTCAACAGTACGGGCACGTCCTTCAATCACAGGTTCACCCCAACCGACAATTTCCTCATCGGTTTCAATTTTCAGGAACATCCAGCGCGGTGGTAAACGATAGGTTGTCAATTTTGTTATTTTCATTGCGATGCCTCTTGGTATGCTTTAACAAATGCCACCGCTTTCTCTTTTGTCCGGCTGACAGGTTGCCCAGCCCGGTATAAATCACTACCCAGCCCGGCTCCCACGCAACCTGCTGTTAACCAACTCCCCAAGTTCTCTGGTGTGATGCCGCCTACTGCAAACACAGGAACATCGGTGGGCAACACTGCTTTCAGCGCTTTGATATAGTCAGGGCCTAATGCTGAGGAAGGGAAAATTTTTAATGATTGTGCTCCCGCCTCAAGTGCATTGAAAGCTTCTGTCGCCGTAGTGCAACCTGCACACACCGTCATGCCGAAATCCAACGCCCGATGAATAACAGCAGGTTGTGTATTCGGGGTAACAATGAGTTTGCTGCCCATATCAGCAAGCTGTTCTACCTGTTCAGGTTTCAGTACCGTACCCGCCCCAATCAGGGCACGATCACCATAAATTTTTACTGCTGTGGGAATACTGCTTTCCCAGTCAGGTGAATTAAGTGGAATTTCAATCGAATCGAACCCGGATTCAAGCAATTCATTAATATGAGAAGCCACTTCAGACGGTGTGATGCCACGCAAAATTGCAATAAGAGGGAGATTAGTTTGCCAGTGCATGTGTAATTCTCCTTATACCTGCGAGAAATGCAGCATCACCTTCAACACACTGAGTCGGTAGCTGAAGATGATGAAATGCTGCCTGATAACGTGCGGCTAATTTAGGGGTAGCGACAAGAGTAATAGGGAGTTTTGTATCACGGACAATCTGTTTCGTCAGATTGATAACTTCATTGCCTATAAGCAATCCAGATAGAAATTCGCTAATAAACTTGGCAGGCCGGGTCTTTAAAACATGGGCCGCACGCACCTCAAAGAGTTGCGGTAACAGCGCCGGGTTTTCGATACCATGCTGTAAACCAGCTTCAAACGTAGCGGTATCTGCTTGTTGTTCGGGTAAGCCAAGGCCGACCAGAGAATGTGCTAACAGAATGTGATGTAATTCGCCAGTCATCGCTGTTCTGAAATCCAGAATGCAGTCTTGATCTGCCATCACCCATTTACAATGGGTTCCCGGCATCACATATAAAGAGGAAGGCGCCAGGCAGGAAGCTCCGAGAAGCTGAGTCTCTTCCCCCCGTATTACATTGACGTTATTGATATTTTCAATACATAAGCCGGGAATAATCCAGACATTTTCAGCAACGGGCATTAATTGCTGGCCAATTGCTGAGAATGCAACAGGGCAGGGAAGGTAAGGCGCAACTTTCCAGCCTGCATTACTGCCTATCATTCCTGCCATAATTATGGGTGTATTGGTATCAAACCAACCACTGGTTATTTCTGCTAACACCGCCTTAGGGGACTTTACTTTCAGTTTTGTAACTCCCATCTCGGACTGGCGCTCATCCAGACAAACATCATTTTCGAAGAGCCAGGCGCGAAGATTGGTGGAACCCCAGTCTATAGCGATGTAGCGGTGTGTCATGTGATTGCCTTAAGTCTTAACCTCATCATCCATCCAAGTCCATTCAAATACAGCATGTTGCCTATATGGAGTTTGGTACTTTCGCAATATCGTTCAGGAATTTGCCTGTATATTGATGGTTAACCGGTTGATTGAAATCAGTGGAATTATCTGGATGCTGATGTACTGCAATGGGTATCAGAACTGGACTGTGCCCCTTGTTTGATTATTGCAATGAGTGAAGTTTGTATAGTAACGCCAGAAAAAATAACTGTACTACAATATAGATCACAAAAAATACAAAATGTGTTCAGGACTGTACTTTGGTGATCATCTTCACATAATCATCAAGGTTCCTGATTTTTTTAATAAAAATGAATTCTTATGGAAGATGATGTTTCTGTACAAACTAACGGATAAGGCAGCAATCTTATGAAAACATTTCAAAATCATGAAGTTCATTCGGTATTTAATAATTATCCTGAACGATACCAAAAACAGCTATTGACAATAAGAGAGTTAATATTTGACATCGCATCAAAAACGGAAGGGGTTGGCTTAATTACAGAGACTTTGAAATGGAGGCAGCCCAGTTATCTTACTCTTGAAACAAGATCGGGAACAACAATCCGGTTGGATCGTTTCGGCGATGAGCAGGTGGCTATCTTTTTTCACTGCCAGACTACATTGATTGATACGTTCAGAACACTTTTTCCCGAACTGACTTATTCAAAAAACCGGGCAATTGTTTTGGACCCAAAAACCGATTTACCAACAAATGAATTGAGTATATGCATTGAAATGTCACTCACTTATAAGTTGAGGAAAAAGAGATAAAGAATTTATTCAGAGAACAGAATGTAATAGAAAGTTAAATATCTACTTATTTTCCGCTATCTTCCGCTGATGGAAAAGGGCACGGAATTCATCCATAGCTTGCCAGTTAACCGTGATGAAAGCCGCACCAATTATTTAGATGAATTGATAGCCAGAGTAAACGGGCTATAGACCAATTTAACTTCTGTTGATGTGATTTAGGTGTATGCGATATTCTTCGATGTAACGTGGAACATCAGGCATTTTAATCACATCGTCAGCGATAAAAGTTGGCAGAGCTTCCATACCCAGAAATTGATTCGCTTTATGGAATGGTAAATAAACACCATCCACACCCACGCCATGAAAGAATTGATTCTCATCAGTGAATGCTACCAGCGGCGCATTCCACGTTAGTGATAGCATATATTTCTTGCCCTGAAGCAGACCGCCAGAGCCATATTTTTTACTGGCGTCAGAGCGGGTGCGTCCGTCATTGGCGTACAAGAAACCGTGGCCTTCAGTGAAAATGTCGTCCATGTACTTTTTCACCGTCCACGGAGCTCCCATCCACCAACCCGGCATCTGCCAGATAACGACGTCGGCCCACAGAATTTTCTGTACTTCTGTTTTCCCGTCATATTGGCTGTCTGCGCGTACTATTTTGACATCATGTCCGGTGTCGCGCAGGAAATTATCCGCGACCTCAGTCAGGGTGTCATTCAACTGACCATTAGAATGAGCGAATTTTTTCGCACCATTGATAATCAGAATGTTGCTCATAATTTTCCCTAGATTTATTTATCACGTAATCATGATAAGTTGAGCGATGAAGCAGTAAAATATTCAAAATCTCAATAGTCTTTTGCAGGAATAGCAACAATGAAGGCAAGTTCAGAAGAGTTGACGATCTTTGTAACGGTAGTGGAATGTGGAAGCTTCAGTCGTGCAGCGGAACATCTGCAATTGGCAAATTCCGCCGTGAGCCGCTCGATAAAAAAACTTGAAAATAAACTGGGTGTAAGTCTGCTTAATCGTACAACACGCCAACTCAGCCTGACTGAGGAAGGTAAGCGCTATTTCCGCCGCGTCCAGCATGTACTACAAGAAATGGCAGCCGCTGAAACCGAACTCATGGAGTCCAAACATACACCGCGTGGCTTATTACGTATTGATGCCGCAACACCTGTAATATTACATTTACTGGTACCGCTGATTAAACCTTTTCGCGAACGCTACCCAGAAATGACGCTATCGCTGATTTCGTCGGAAACTTATATCAATTTGATTGAGCGCAAAGTGGATATTGCCATTCGAGTGGGAACCTTA
The DNA here is from genome assembly GCF_001037465.1 of Xenorhabdus khoisanae. Lineage (GTDB taxonomy): Bacteria > Pseudomonadota > Gammaproteobacteria > Enterobacterales > Enterobacteriaceae > Xenorhabdus > Xenorhabdus khoisanae. The sequence continues at coordinate 2,211 of NZ_LFCV01000042.1, read as the reverse complement.
ACCGACTCCAGTCTGAGAGCCCGCCCGCTCTTTACCAGCTACCGGAAAATCGTCGCCTCGCCTGAATATCTGAAAAAATATGGTATACCGCAATGCGTTGAGGAGCTGGAAAACCATATTTGTCTCGGTTTTACCGAACCGCCATCACTTAATACATGGCCGATAGCCAGTCAGGACGGACAGCCACATGAAATAACAATGGAGCTTTCTTCCAACAGCGGTGAAACCCTTAAACAACTATGTGTGACGGGTAATGGTATCGCGTGTTTGTCTGATTATATGATTGATAAGGAGATTGCCAGCGGTGTACTTGTTGAACTACTGGCTGAAAAACGTTTACCTGTCGCGATGCCACTCAATGCTGTTTACTACAGCGATCAGGCTGTAAGCCCGAGAATCAGGGCATTTATCGATTTTCTGAGCGAATATGTAAACAGCTCCCGAAGGAGCTGAAATAATTTGTTAAGCAGTGAGGTGAATCAATTATCCCATTGTGGAGCCAGCCCCTCCGGATTGACGATACGTTCGTTACGCTCAAGTGCGGCAATAGCATCCATATCGTCTGCATCAAGTTTAAGCTCAGTGGCTTTCAGGTTGCTCTGTAAATTTTCACGCTTAGTTGAAGAAGGTATCACGCCATAGCCCAGTGCCATAGCCCAAGACAGGATCACTTGAGCCGGAGTGGCCTGATGTTTTTCTGCTATGCGTCCGATAACCTCATCCTGAAGCGCTTTACCATAAGCGAGGGTCATATAGGAAGTGATATGAATTCCGTGAGCTTTCGCCCATTCCGTTACATTACGGTTTTGCAGATACGGAGAAAGCTCAATCTGATTAGTGGCAATTTGTTCAACACCTACTGCATCAATAGCCTGCTGCATCAGATCAATAGTAAAGTTTGAAACACCGATCTCACGTGTCAGTCCCATATTTTTAGCCTCCAGCAACGCCTTCATTGTTTCTTCGACTCTGACGGCGTTACCCGGTGATGGCCAATGAACTAATGTCAAGTCAACATAATCAGTGCCCAGCTTCGCTATACTTTCTTTAAGGCTTGGGATCAATTTTTCTCTGCCCAGATTTTCTGTCCAGATTTTTGTCGTGATATAGATATCCTTACGAGCCACACCACTTTCTGCTATAGCTTGTCCTACCGCTGCTTCATTTTCATAAATCTGCGCCGTATCAATCGCACGATACCCCAGATCCAGAGCATTTTTTACTGATGTGATAACAACATCATCTTTCAGGCGAAAAGTACCTAATCCAAACGCAGGAACTGACATAGTAAACCTCATGTATTATTTGATTAAGTTAGATTTTATTATCATGAGATACATCGTAATAAAAAAAGGGCTATAAATACAAAAGTCTTTTGCTGATATGACAAAGATACAAGCGAATTGTTTCCGTTGTCTGTAAGGCATTCAATAGTATGAGGCAGGTCGAAGATGAGCAGTCATAGAGTATTTTATTTTAAAACGTTGGGGAGTGAGGTAATTTCCAGCCAAAGAAGCCTCTAATAAGAGGCTCTTCGTAGAATTTCTCTATGATTTTCTACCTTCATATTTAGCGACATAAACATTCATTCCACAGCCGTATAATTTTTTAAAGCCTTTTAAATACCATTTAATTCCATTTTCATTACGTACATCAAGAAAAACAATACCCTCTTTAACAAGATATTTAGTATATATACTGTTGTTATATTCTTCAGGAGAATTATAACAGTTGTGCCAAGGGATAGTTACGTTTGCCGATGCAGTCCCAATTCCTCCGGTTAATGCGATGCTTGCTGCCAATGTCCCACCTACTAATAACTTCTTAAACATAAAAATCTCCATTAACAGTTTTGTAACTTTTAATTTAAATTTATCACTTATCAAATAATGTTTTCTAATGCGCGCTAAATGTAAATCATCACCAGATGTTTTTACAATTACAAAATTTAAAACTTATTATGTTTTTATTTTATATTGAAAACTTAGCTGACACTCCGAGATAGAAAACATCTCTTCATAAAAAAGTAAAAACCCCGTTATCTTAAACGAGGTTTATCAGTGTCCTGAACAGCTTATAATAAGAGGATTTTTAGTAGAATTTTAATTTATTCTACCTTCATAGTAAGCAGTGTAAGCGAGATTCCCATTATATAAACAAGCTTCAGAAGGTCCTTTAAAATACCATGTAATTGTTTTTCCATAATATGGC
>NZ_LFCV01000041.1 GCF_001037465.1 Xenorhabdus khoisanae | reverse complement strand
CAATAGTAGCGAAGCCTCAACGGTTGCAACCCTTGAGGCCTCTATATTGATTATATATCGCCTATTACCCTAAAAAGGATCCGATTTAAACATGAAAGTATAACACTTTATATATAAGGCATATTGGCAAGGATGTCATTAAATAATTTACTTTTTTGTGATATATATCATGAACGCTGCATTGCTAAGATGAATATAAGACCTAAACTTAGAAGAGCATGGATTAAAACATTAACACGACAATATTACTTATTTTAATAATCGAAACAATTATCAATAGATTAAATAAAGGAAAATATCAAATTCAAATTAGGGGACAGAATCCTATGCCTTAATTCTTAAGTACTTAATTTGACTACTTTCCTTTGGACAACACTTTCTGCATCACCATTTGCCCGAACATGCCAGCAGATTGCCTGACCTGCCCCACGCCCTGACTCATCATGCCGGCCACATCACCCATGCGTACCCCTGCCCACGCTAACGCACCCAGCCAGACCATCGGCAACACAATAAACAGCGTGCCCATCACCAGCCCCATAATTAAATCATCCGACGTATTCTGAATGCCCGCCAGATTAAACAGACTGTGGGTATCTGAGCCGTACAGGGCTTCCAGTAAATAGCTGTCCAGCCAGCGGGCCGTTTCCCACCAGAAAGTCAGAAAGTTCAATGCGAAGAGGGCGAATGTCAGGGTGAATACCGTTTTAAATTCATACGCTGCAAACAGCAGGATCAACGGGATGAGGATATACAACGCCATCAGGATCACCGCCTGCATCATCGGCAGTGCCTGACGCACCGCATCAAACACCGGCATACCGAGTAATCCGCCCAATAAAGTCCCCGCAGAAGCACCGACCCGGTTGCCCGCATCCAACAAGGTAGGATCAGCATTGCCGCCATAGCCTGCGTAAACATACCCTTCCTGAGAAACCGTCAGGTTTACCGGGCTGACCAGACGGCGGAGCACCGCTTCCTGATATTCCTGTGTATTTTTGCCCAGCATTTTCAGGGTGGCTGACAGACGCAGCCATAATCCCGGATCGGCCTGCGCCAGTACCCGGTCTTTCAGCCCGGTTTTGGCGGCTGACCACCAGGCTTTGCAAGTGGGATAACCGCCCTGCCCGGTATACGGCCGCCCACTGTCCCGGCTCTCACTCCACGGGAAATAGGTACGGGGCGTTCGGGATTGCAGCGTATTATAATCACCGGCTAAAAATGTGCGGCTGCCCAGCCAGTCGATATCATTCAGCCTGGTGTCGTCGGTGGTTTGCCCCTGATCCCGCCGTTTCCACTGATACAATGCCAGCGCATAACAATCGTGGGTGAAATCCTGCAACTCCGCTGCCAGTGCCGGATTACTGATGCGGGTGTGCTGCACTTCAAAGCGCAGTTGCCGCAGATCCGGGTGACAGGGGATGGAGGCAACGGCTGCCTGGGTGAATCCTTTTGACAACCGGTGTACCACCGCCCACCAGAGCGGCACGGCAGCCGTCTGGTTATTCAGGCTGGACATCGCCGGGGCATAATCACTTTTGTCCGGTGCTTTGGGCGTCCAGGTGCCACAGCTTTTGGCGCGGGACGGGTCATACTGGAGAGTGGTCAGGCTGACATTCACCAGTGGAACACAACACACCACCATCACGAAAAAGGCGCAGTACAGAGTGTTTTCAATCCGGGCAAGCGATTGTAATCCGCCATTACCGTCGTCTTCACCACATTCTCTCACCTTCAGCCAGACGGCGATCACCTTTATCACTAAAGGCGCCGTAAACAGCCCGGTCGCTATCAGAATTTGCCATAATCCGTTGTTAACCACCCAGCCGAGCAGGGTCAGAAAGTATTCCAGATAGCTGTTGGTGGTCATCGGGTTTCTCCGCTATTCCCTGACAGGGCGTATTCACACAGTAAAATGAACATCAGACTGACGACCAGCATTCGAATTAAAGTTGCACGATGTGTCTTCTGATGTTGTGTCCGCCGCCAGATTTTCCGGCTGCCCCAGCCCAGTACGGCATACAGACATAACCGCCAGATTAACCAGAATTCCCCGGTGTCGGTTATCCAGCGGTGAAGCTGAGTCAGGTTTTCTGCCTGTTGCAGCCCAAGCCAGCCTGTCGCTAACGTGATAACCATCACCAAAGCGATAATCAGTGATAACGCGACACCTTTTCTTAATACTGAAATCTTCTCTGCCATCGCTGACCTTAACTGCGCTCACGGTTTGGGGCTTCCAGCTGATAAAACCGCGCATCGGTGCTGTCCGGTACCTGTTTTTGCGGATGCGTTTTAATGCGCTGGGTGTCCCGCTCAATAATGGTCAGGATGGCGTTGCGCGACAGTGCCCGTTTCAGCTGCATTTCATTCTTTAATGCAGTGATTTCCCTGTCCAGCGCCTCAATCCGCCGTTCCCCTTCGGCGAATGCGTCCGGTTGCGCCGCGGCATTGGGTTCGGACATCCCGGTGATAAGCATCCGCCGCATCAGCAAGGCCGTTTCAGTGGTTTCTGCCATCGCCAGTTCGCCCGCCAGACGGACTGTTAATGCGGCACTGTCCGGGTCCCGCTGCAACGCCTGAATGACACCTTTAGTCACCGCCAGACTGCCGGTTTTCAGCTTGGCCAGATTGGCGACGGTCGGTTTTTCCGTGCCATTGACCAGTTTCATCAGCTGTTCAATATTGGCTTCGGTCTGTTCTTCCAGCATCGGTGCAAAGCCCGTACCGGCCACCGTTGCACCCGGCTGTTGGTGTTCCCCGCCACTGGTGCATTCCGCCGCATTGCCACAGGTACGGATAGCACGGTCGCCCAGCACGTTTACCACCGCTTCCGCCGCTTCAGTGGCATTTTTGAATTTGGTGCAGGCCCCCCCCTGACAATCTTGCAGGCGAACAGAAGACTGGCTCAGCACGGGCTGATTATTCATCATATTAAAACCCGCGCTGGCTAAATCACGGGTGGGCCGGATAGCATTCTGCCCCCTGCCGCCCTGCTTTTTGCCACCAATCCACTGATGTCCCCCCATGCCGGTGGTCTTGGCGCCGGCATTATTGACTCTTACGGCATCCGCATCCCCGCTGTTAACCAGCGTTTTATACTCCTGCAGAGCAGCAGATTGTGTCCATTTACTGTTTTCAGCAAAATTCATCATCCGCTTCGCCATGTTCTGACAATTAAACTGGGCCTTATCGAACGCCACATTGGCCTGTAAAACGCCATTGGTCAGCATGTCATACAGACCGGGATTAGCACGCTGGATTGCCATGGCAGGAAGACTGGCCACTGCGCCGGTTGCCCCCTGAATGACATCACTCATCAGGTTCTTAAACCCCGCCGTGATACCATTCAGCTGGTTGCCGATAGTGGTTTTCAAATCAAAATTCCCGCACATCAAATCCGAACTCCAGCCGAGTTCCAGTCCGCCCAGTCTGGTCAGGGAGCCGCGGGTGGCCGGCTGTGAAATCACCGAACCGCCACCCAGGGTATAAAACAGCGTATCGGAAACAGCACCGCTGGCCTCAGCCCCATAACCCAGCACACTGTTATTCACCTGCGGTAATGAGAGGGACACCACCGGCGTATTACCCTGTACAGATGCGGTTGCCAGTCCGCCCAATATCAGCAATAACCTGTTTATTCTCGTCATTGTTCATTTCCTTATTCAGATATCCGTACTGCCGAGAAAACGCTGCCCGCGCCGTTGGCAGCAGCTGTAGGGCTGCCACAGGGCATAGGCCTGATTGCCGTTGCTTGCAGCCATGTGTTCCCCGTCTGGAAACACGGCACAGCTGGAGCTTAACTGCGGTGATAACCGCTGCCACTTGTGGTTCTTTGTGCCGGTATTTTCTTTCACCGGCTCCGGCGGCCAGTAGCCGTCAGTCCGTTGGGCTTTCAGAACCTGATAAACATGAGGCTGGCCTGCACGGGTGATAATGTCAGCCACCCGCTGCGCGACCACAGCAGCGGCTTTGTCATCATCAGTCTGATTAACAAACCCTGAACGCGGGTAAATATTGCCCCACATATTGCCGGCCATCTGGCTGCCCAGTTCCCGCTGACCGGGAATAAGCGCTTCAGGATAGAACGATTCCGGTAAACCAGTGCGCCACGCGACCGTATCCAGCGTACTCAGAAAATAAGGTATCAAGGGAGTGGCAGCACTGCGGCAGGAATAGCCGGGAATTTGCCCGCCAATCAGGTTGGTGGCGGGATGCCCGATGGCATCGGCATATTTAAAACGCAGACTGGTGCGCCGTTGTCCTGCAATCTGGGTATTGTGATTACCCCCGCCTGCGGTCAGGTAAGATAACGCACCGGTAACGGCATTTTCCAGCCCGCCGGATAGTCGGCTGACCTGCGCCATTTCTGACCACGGATTGCCGCCGGGGGCGTGATAGGTGGACACGACCGCTTCGGGAAGATAGTGGGTGACTTTAACCGAGGTTTTTACCGTGCAACCCTGCCAGGAACAAAACAGCCAGTAACAAATGCCGCTGACCCGCCACTGAATACAGGCGGGCGAAAGACTGCTGGCGACAATTTGGGCCGTGTTGAGGGAGGCCTGCGCAACCGGAGCAAATGCGGTTATCAAAGTGATGACGACAGGAAAAGTAATATGTTGAATACTCATGGATGATTCTGCTCCCTGAGCGCCTTCGCTTTTGCCACATCCGCCGTACCATACACCACTTCATGATCATCAAACACCACAGCAGGATACTGACGCACCCCTAATTGCCAGGCTTCAACAACAGCACGATAAGCGTTGATAATGTGTTGTTCCTGCTGGAACCATTGGGAAGATTGCAGAATAGCTTGTGCCTGTACCGCAGCTTGTTGAGGGTCGGCAGAAAGTTGAGAGAAGATTTTCTGCTGCTGTTGTTCAGCTGTATCCAGCCAGACTACCTGTGTATCAGGGGAAAGATTGACGGGGGTATGGTGGCTGTCGGTATACACCACCGTTTTTGCATGACTCACGGATGCAGTCATCCATCCCAGCCAGAATAATGCATAACGCTTTCTCATCACCACCTTCCCGTATCCGAAAACAGACATGAAGGGTGCGGAAAAAACGAGGAAAAATCAGCAAACAATTCTTTTTTGCAAAATGTAAAAAAAGTGGGTATTGACATTGTCTCCTCTGTCTCTCGGTTTTCCTTCCGAAGCGGGCAGACACAACGATTCAGACTTCTCCCAAATCCAGAGAAAGCAGAATTACATTAAATAAATTAATTAAAATCCCATGTACAATAAATCACCCTTACCAAGTAGCGCATTCATTTTATATAAACTTTATTCACAAGATGCCGATCAATTATTAATCGGAACATTAGAGATGGCAATAAATGAAAAACAACAAGGAATCGCTGTACCTGCAAGAGTTAGCTTACCTGCGTGAAAAAGCAAAGTTGATGGCAACTGAGTTTCCGCATCTGGAACCTTTTCTGAGTAACCCTCATGATCCGGATATTGAACGCCTGTTTGAAGGTTTTTCATTATTAACCTCAAACTTGCGCAGCACCGTTGAAGACGACTTTCCGCAAGTCACCCATGAAATGTTGGGGCGCATCTGGCCCCATACCCTGCGTCCTGTGCCCCCGACAACCATCATCCAATTTACCCCCCATCAGGACGTTCATCAGGGCGCCGTCGATATCCCCCAGGGCGTACCGATAACCACCGATGAGGGGGAATACACTTTACGGTTTCATACCTGTCGTCCCCTGCATATTGAGCCTTTCATTGTCCTGGATAAGCAGATCCAAAAAACACGGGAATACAGCGAGATCATTGTGACATTGCGCCAAACGGGCGCGGTTTCAGACCGTTGGCAAGTGGGATTACTGCAATTTTTTCTCGGCACAGACCGTGAGCGGGCGGCCCAGTTGAGTCTGTGGCTGGAACGGCATCTCGATAATATTTACCTGCGCACGCAAAACGAAGAAAAAAGGCTCAGGTACAGCAAGTTATACGGGTGTGATGCTCATGGCCATCACAGTATACTGCCCACAAGCCATAACCATTTTGACCGTCTGCAACGGATGACGGAATACTACTGCCTGCCTCATGCTTTTGATTTTATGACCTTTGATGCGCGGGATTACCGTGAATTGCCGTTAAACCGCGACGGGTCATTTGAGCTGGTATTCAGGCTGAACGGTGAACTGCCACTGGAAACCGTAGGCGATGCGTTCCAGTTAGGCTGTGTGCCCGCTGTTCACCTGGATACGATGGTCAGCCCGCCGATCCCGCTGGCGGAAAATCGCGCGCATTATCCCCTTCTTTTATCAGAGACTGAGCGGTTATTCCGGTTACAGGGGGTCCAAACGGCCAGACAACCCGGCGGCAAACAATCTTACGCTAACACCGCTCATTTCCAGCCGGTGACTCAGTTCTGCGAGAAAAGTGGCTGGCTGCTTGATGAAGGGCAACCCGATAATCTCTATTTCCAGCCCCGACTCTCCATCGATCTGCTTGGGCGTATCCAGTATTGGCTACATTTTCTGGATGCGGACGGAAAAGCGGCCACCAAACTGCCGTCCCAGCCGGTTTGTGCACACTTCATCGGCTACCATACGCAGGCCATGACATTGGAACCCGGGGCTATCACCGAATCCCAGGAATCGGTGCCTTCTCATCTGCGTGCCTGCAATATCACCCCCGTGTCACCGGATTTTCCGCCCATGGTGATGGGAAAATCAGACTGGGCGCTGATTGATAAGCTCAACCACACGCCGTTTTTGCTTTTCAATACCGAGTCCCTGAAAAATTTCCTGCGTTTGTATGATTGTTATACCGGACATGATCGCGCGCTCAGCCGCCGGATGCAGCAACATATTGACGGGATTGTCCATCTGGACTCCCGGTTTGACAGCCGTCTTGACTACGGTCCGGGGAGACTGGGCGGCGTGATTAATGGCAACACCCTGCATTTGCACCTTAATCCGGCCTGTTATGAAAATGACGGCATCATGTACCAGTTCTGCCGGGTGATCAGCCAGCTGCTGGCGAGCTTTGTTGTCCGGGATAACTTCATCATGCTGGAAATTTATCGGCAGGATGAACAGATGGCGTTATGGGCATTCCCGCATCAACTCGGGCTGCGCCGTGAAATGTAATGAGAGATGAGATGAAACCGAAAATTAAGGACATAATAATGCTAAAAAGTGGATTACGTTTTGTTTGCCGGATAGGAGGGCTACCTGAGGGGACATTTGCGGTGGCCGATTTTACCCTGCGGGAGGGGCTTTCCGAGCTGTTCACCCTGAACCTGACGCTGGTTCAGTCCCTGCCCGGTAACCCCTTTATACCGACGCCGGAAATCGATTTAACCGCGCTGTTGATGCAGGAAGCAGTACTGCAAATCTTCCACGGTGTGCTGGAGCAACGCAAAATCACCGGGATCATTTCCCATGCCGACTGGTGCGGCACCGATGGTAACAAAATCCTGTATACCTTTACGGTGCGCCCGTCCCTCTGGCGACTCACGCTCAATCAGGACAGCCGTATTTATCACCGGCAAAGTGTGCCGGATATCCTGAAGCTGTTGCTGAAAAAACACCACGTTCGCGCTGACTCAAAATTGGAAGATGCCCATCAAAGCCGGGAATACATCACCCAGAAGCGGGAATCCGACTATGCTTTTTTTTGCCGCTTAGCCGCCGAAGAGGGGATCAGCTTCTGGTTTGAGGATGAAACACTGTTTTTCAGTGACAGCCATCTGCCCATGGCGGCAGACCTGACGCTCAGTTACAATGCCCAGCCGGAAACGGCGCACGGGATCGATACCATTTATCAGGTTCGCCTGGGGGTGGGGATGACACCCCAGCGCACCATCAACAAGGATTTCAATCCCGAACGGCCGTTTTACGCGCTCTCCCATCTGGAAAGCAACCCGGATTATCAGGCATTCGGCACACTGACGCCGTATACGGTTTACGAAAGTTATGGCCGTTTTCAGAAGGATGCCGAAGCCAAACCGTTCGTTAAGTACCGCCATGAAGCCCTGAAAAACCAGATGCAGAGTGGCAACGGGCAAAGTAACTGCATCAAACTGATGCCGGGGCAAATTTTCAACATTGCCGCCCATCCCCACGCCCCACTCAATACCTGCTGGCAGATTGTCGGGATCAGCCATCAGGGGCGCTGCCCGCAGGCACTGGATGACCATGGCGGCGAGGGCACCACACTCAGCAATGACTTCAGCTTTATCGATGGCTATGCCGACTGGCGACCGCCATTTCATTACAAGCCACTGGCGGATGGGGATGAGAGTGCCACCGTGGTCGGGCCGGAAGGCGAAGAAATCTTCGTCAACAAAGACGGCGCGATTAAAGTCCACTTTCACTGGAACCGCTATGACAAAGCCGCTGACGGCGCATCTTGTTGGGTTCGGGTGGCTCAGGGCTGGAATGGCAACGGCTTTGGCTTTATGGCCATTCCGCGCATTGGGCAGGAAGTCATTGTTTCTTACCTTAACGGCGATATTGACCGGCCGATAGTGACCGGCAGTGTCTATAACGCCGTCAACCGTCCGCCACTGGATTTACCCGCCGCGAAGACCCGCACCACGTTTAAAACCAAAACCCACAAAGGGGAAGGCTTCAACGAACTGCGCTTTGAGGATGCAAAAGGCAGTGAAGAAGTGTTTATTCATGCGCAAAAAGACATGAAAACCAAAGTACTCAACAACCGCGAAACCCATGTGCTGGCTAACCACAGTGAAACCGTCGAAAAAAACCAGACCATCAATGTCTTCAAGCACAAGGAAGAGGACGTCGGGATCACTCATACCCACACGGTTGGCGAATCGTTAGCCATTACGGTCGGCGATGTGATTGAACTGCGTTGCGGCAGTAGCTGTCTGCGGATGGACAAGTTCGGCAATGTCACGATCCAGGGCACCAAATTCCTGTTTGATGCCACTGATGCCATCCAAATCAGTGCGCAGGACATTGACCTGAACTAAGGAGCCAAATGATGGAATTCAGAAACCTGACCCCGTTTTCAGTTATTAATTACAAAATGCTGGATACCGAAGACGAGGAATATCATGTTGTTGCCATGAAAATCGTCTACCAGCTCCAGCCTGTGGGTTCGGGGCATTACCGGCCTGTACTGGCCGCCCCTTATGGCGAACTGGCGGTACAGGATACCTTTTCCGGCGAAATGAACCGGTCATCGGTTTTGCAGGAAAGTGATTTAGCGCCGCTGAAACTCAAATGTGATGTGATTGTCAATGGTGTCGCCTATGCGCCAGCGGGTGAAGCCTGTGAAAAAATGCCTGTCCGGTTACAGGTCACCACGCGTGACGGGCAAGCGCTGATCGATAAGACCCTGCATGTCTGGGGAGAGCGTGAGTTTCAGCGTTCTTCACAAGGCGAATGGCAACTGACGCCGCCCCAAAAATTCACGACGTTACCGGTAGATTACCGTGATGCCTTTGGCGGGGAATGCAAAGTGTATGAAAAGGATGACGCGGCGGCATCCGTGCCCGAAGAAATTCGTCTGACCGACACCCAGCGGGAACAGCACCCGGAAAAAGACAATCCCCCCATTGCCCATGCCACATGGGAATACAATCCGCTGGGAACGGGCTTTATCACCCCGTGGTATGCGAAGGCAAAAGATCTTTCCCGCTGCCTGGCACCGCGCATTGAGCACCCTGATGCCCCGATAACGGCCGCCCACTTTGCGCAGTGGCTGAATTCGCCGCCGTCCATCACGGAAAAGGTTTGCCAGCCTGCGGGACTGGGGATTATCGGACGCGCCTGGCTGCCACGCCGCACACGGGCAGGCACCTATGATGAGCAGTGGCTGACAGAACGCCACCCTTATCTTCCCGAGGATTTTAGTTTTCGTTACTGGAATAACGCGCCGGACGACCAGCAAATTGACTTTCCTGCTCCTGATATCCGTATCAGTCTGTTCAACCTGACCCGTGACGGTGAGCTGCATGTCCAGTTGCCGGGGCACCGGCCGCTGATTTTGTTGAGAATGCTCAGTGGTGAAATGCTCCCGGAGCGGATGTACGCCGATACCCTGATTATCGACAGCGAAGCGCTCACGCTCGCCATGACTTACCGTTACCACATTGAGGCAACATCGCCCCTCCGGGTGATGGAAGCCCGTTTTGAAATGGACCCAAATGCACCGCTGATAAGAATTGCGTCACCGGATGACAAAGACGAGACGGAGATCCATATTTATGGCTGATAATTACCTTGCCCGGACAGGCACTCAGTGGATGGTCATCGGCATTTTACCGGATGTCTGCAAAACCCCGATGGGCTCTTCCACGCCCCCCATTCCTTACCCCGTGATGGCCAAACTGGCAGACAGTTCAGTGCCGGTAAAATCCGTGCGCGCCAATGGCAAACCCGTTGTGGTTTTTGCACAGTCGTTTGTTCCCCAGACGCTGGGTGATGAACCCGGTGTGGCGAATGGCGTTAAAAGCGGCACAGTGGGAGGTAAATGCCATCCCAAAGCGCAGGAGCATTCAAAAAGTGTGCGTGTCGGCAATAAATTGCTGTTACGCCACGGTGACAAATTCTGGATGAACGGAGCATAAGGACATGGCAAAAATCAAGAAAATCCCACCTAAACCGGCGAGTGATGAAGCATTATGGAAAAAACGGGCGCATGACGATGCCCCGACCGGTGAGGGTAATACGTTAGGGGAAATTACCGGGCAACCGCCGAAATCGACCGAGGTGCCTAAAGAAGCTAATTCCGTTATCAAGCCGAATACCCAGAGTGAGGAGGGATTCTGGGGAAAAGTCGGAGATGTGGGAACCGGTATCCTGAAAAATCTGGGAAATACGGCCATTGATATTGCTGAAGTGGTGTATAAAGGCCATCAGGCTGATGCTGCGGTGGAGATGAAACTGGAAGCATTAGCACATAAAGCCGCGGGTAATGAAGCAGAAGCGGATCGGTTAACGAATAAGGCTGATGCGCTCATGGAAAACGCGAATCTGGATGAATACCGATTTAAGCCAGAAGGCGCGGCAGAAGAATTTGGGGATACCCTCGCTGACTTAAATCCCAAAGGGGTAATCAAGCAAGCGGTAAAAGGTATCGCTAAAGGCGGGTCAAAGGCCATGTCGATCATCGCTGGCAAGGAAAAGGGGGTTGCACGAAGTAATTCCAAAGCTAAACGACAAGAGACCCAGGCGGCTGAAAGAGATAAAACAACACCTTCCAAAGACCCAGACGAGCTTAAAAAGGAACTGAAAGAAAAACAGCAAAATAAAGGGGGTAAAGTCAAAGGGGTTAAGAAGACTAAGGTGCCGTGTTTTCATCCTTATGACAGCAAGCGGTATAAGAGGTTAAAAACGGATAAAGAGCGAAAAGCATTTTTAGATGAGTATTCCGAGCAATTAAGAAGACAGCAGGATGCTATTAATAGCATGTCACCTGAAGAATTCAAAATTGCAAGGGATGCTTATAAGAAAAATAAGCGGAATAGTAAAGCAGCCAGTGCTCAAGGAGATTTTCGAAATGATACAGAACGAGATATATCAGACAAAATATACAGGGGTCTTATTAGAAAAGGAAAAGACCCAGGTGAAGCAAAAGAAATAGCAAATGTAAAAGCCAAAGAAGCACTTCAAGGATTAGCTGCATTACATGAACCCGATATGGTTGCAGGTGGTTTTGGACAATATGCTCCTAAAAAAATGGGAGATTCTAGAATTAACAGTGCCATCGGAGGGAGTTGGAGTGGAAAACGCATCAAGTCTCTTGACATTGGTGCAAAAGATGCAGTTGACAGTGGCTTAGGCGACGCTAAGATGAATGTTCAATTAGAATTATGTCGGGGTAAGGGGAAAAAATAATGCGTGATAAATTTTTTGCGTTTTTTATTAAAGAACTAGGGGAGGCAACGCAGCATAAAACTGTTCCGACTGAAGCCATAGAAAAATGGAGAGGAAAATTACCAAATAAATTATTACATTATTGGGAAACTGAGGGTTGGAACAGCTATCAAAATGGATTGTTTAGTATTGTCAATCCCGATGATTATGAAGACATTGTCGATATGTGGTTAGAAGACACCCCATTTGAGTCAATGGATGCTTATCATGTTATTGCTAGAAGTGGATTTGGTAAAATCTATCTTTGTGGTGAAAAAACAGGGATAAATTTATCAATATCTTGTATTTTTAATAAAATAACATACGATAAAGACAATAACTTTAATAAGAATGAAAAAGACTTAGAACTTGATATCGTTAGTTTCTTCTCAAGCAAATCAATTAGCCACTTTGACTTAAAAGGTGGCAAAAAAACAGGTATTTTCGCCCAAGCCGTAGAAAAAAATGGCCTATTAAATGAAAATGAAATTTTTGGTTTCGAACCTGCCATTGTATTGGGCGGTGAAATTAAACTCGAAAATGTAAGAAAATTTGATATGCATATTCATTTGGATATTCTCCGTCAATTTGCAGATCCAGATATTCAAGAGATTTGATTATTTTCTATTGCTAAAGTGACTGTTTTAACAGTCACTTTATGTATTTATTATGAGTATAAATAATGCGTGATGAAGATTTTGAGTATTTCATTAAAAAATTTGGGGAAGCAACCCAACATAACGCCGTATCTGATCAAGCAATAGAAAAGTGGCGAGATAAATTACCTAATCAGCTATTAAACTATTGGAAAAATGAAGGGTGGAACAGCTATCAAAATGGTTTATTTAGCATTGTAAATCCTGATAACTATGAAGATATAGTTGATATGTGGCTGGAAGATACGCCATTTGAGTCAATGGATTCTTATCATGTTATTGCCAGAAGTGGTTTTGGAAAACTCTATCTCTGCGGACAAGAAACAGGCACTAATATATCAATATCATGTATCTTTAATACCATATTTTATGGAAAAGAAGAGTTTTACAAAAAAACACCAAAAGAGCTTGATTTTGATATTGCAACATTTTTCTCTAGTCAAACAATTAAATCCCTTGATATGAAAGGGAGTAAAAAAACAGGTATTTTTCCACAAGCTATAGAAAAATATGGTTCATTAAATGAAAATCAAATATTTGGTTTCGAGCCTGCTATTATTTTAGGTGATGAAGCTAAACTCGAAAATGTCAAAAAATTGGATATGCATATCCATCTAGATATTTTACGTCAACTTTCAGAACCTGACATTATAGAATTTTAATTTCTAATTTTTATTTTTTGATAAAGTGGTTATGAAAACAACCACTTTATCAAATATTGTGGATATAAATAATGCGTGATAAATATTTCGATAGTTTTATTGAAGAATTCGGGGAAGCTACTCAGCATATAGCCGTACCTTCTGAATCGATAGAAAAATGGCGAGGAAAGTTACCCGACCAACTATTACATTATTGGAGAACAGAGGGTTGGAACAGCTATCAGGATGGGTTATTTAGCATTGTGAATCCCGATAATTATGAAAGTATTGTTGATATGTGGTTAGAAGACACCCCATTCGAGTCAATAGATGCTTATCATGTTATTGCCAGAAGTGGTTTTGGTAACCTTTATCTATGCGGTGAAAAAACAGGAACGAATTTGATAATTGATTGTTTATTCAATACTATTTATCATGAAAAAGAAAATGTTTATAAAAAAAACAAGCAAGACGCTGATCTTGATGTTGCCGCTTTTTTTTCAAGTAAATCCCTCGATTCTTTTGATATTGAAGATGATGACGATATATGGCTTTTTTCTAAGGCCGTGGAAAAGTATGGTCCATTAAATGAAAATCAAATGTTTGGTTTTGAACCTGCTATAATTTTGGGGGGAGATGTTGCGCTTGAAAATATCAGAAAACTAGATATGTATATACATCTAGATATTCTACGGCAATTTTCCGCCCCTGAAATTGACGAAGATTGATGGATGCTAGATCATCGTTAAAAACTAAGTGGCTTATAATAAGCCACTTAGTTCTATTATGGATAGTATAAATAA
>NZ_LFCV01000040.1 GCF_001037465.1 Xenorhabdus khoisanae | reverse complement strand
CAACGAAATGTAACATCGCTTTGAATTATTGGCATTCTAATTAGAACGAAATAATTAATCGTAGTAATATTGATATTAGGAACATTTATTTGACCATAACATTCTCCTGAAAAATACAAACTCTCTTTTAGAAAAATTATTTCCTCTAAAAAATATAACTTAGTGATTATATCGACATTTAAAGAAAACACTCTTTTTTATTCATATAAAACTGACTCTTCAACATCCAAGTTAGATAATCTAAATTCGATCTATATATTTCATATGTACGAATAGGATTCGCCAATTAAAAGAAAAATCAGCTAACTTACAAAAACCTAGCATCTCGGTAAATCCCGACAACACTTATATATTAAAAAGGAAACAGTATTTGTGAACACTTTGCTATTTCTTCTCAAGAAACTCTATTGAAGAGAAGCGCTAAGCACAGTGCTAACGTGATATCACGTCCAAAATTAAATCCCATAAGAATATATCTTACAAGAACAAATCTAACAAGACTTACATGATGCAAAAATATAAAATTCACTAAAAATTAATTACTACTTGGAAATAAGCGAATTCCTAGCATACTCAACAGCCTCTTTGATCACTTCCACTGAACCAATATGATTAGCCAATAATAGAACTAACCTAGCATCAAGTTGCCGTGACTCATTCTCACTTAGTTGTTCATGTGCTTGAACAAGCAGTGCAAAAAGTTCATCGTTTGAGATTTTTGAAGCAATTGTATTTAGATGCATTTTAGTATCTCCTGACTGAGATATTTCCCAAGGGCGGTGGTATAAGCAAATTCAAGTTCTGCAGGAGTAGGATTCATTAGATAGGCGCACAAATGCTGGTCTGGACGAAAAAGCATTGTTCCATCAGACGAAATACCATATCTACTCTTTAAGAGATTTTCTGAGTCAATCAATTCAGTTAGTTGATCTTGTGTTGGTGGGTACGTGCTTAATGTAATTTTGGTTTGCCCCTGTTTATTAGGACTTGATGAGCAAGTCATAAGTGTGAAATTACTCCCACCGATATAGCGTAATATCCAATCCATGACACCATCTTTCTGCACTGGCATATCTGGGGCTGGAGCGCCAAGAGGTAAAGTCGCCTTTTCAGATAGATCATTAATATAATTCAGTGGGCTTAATTTCAGTATGGTAGGTGTAGATAACCGTCCAGAGTTGACCATTTTACGTGCAAACTCACTCGTTCTAGCAAGAGCAAGCACTGCGTCACGATAAACTAAAGCACTTTGACTCTTTGGCGTAATAAATTCAGCACTTCTCGTTGAGTGAAGTATATTTTCATCAGCCGCCACACAACGTTCGTAATCATAGGTTTTCAAAAGTCGTGTATCAGAGATGCCAGATAGGACTGCAGTTAGTTTCCAAGCTAGGTTATCCGCATCTTGAATACCGCCATTGCCTCCTCGACCACCAAACGGACTGACTTGATGAGCTGAGTCTCCCACAAATATTATGTTATTATGAACAAAGTTCTCAAGACGGCGACATTGAAAAGTATAAATACTTGACCAAACCACTTCGATATTGGCCGTATCGCCAAACATACACTTTAATCTGGTAAGTATATGCTCTTCTTGGCGCTCTACTTCAGGGTTTGCTTGCCATCCGAGTTGAAAGTCAACACGCCAAATATCATCTGGCTGTTTATGAATAAGCACCGATCGGCCTGGATGAAATGGTGGTGAAAACCAGAAACGACGCTCTGCAGGAAGTGAGGATTTCATTTTTATATCAACAATGAGAAACCTATCCTGAAAGGCCTGCCCCATAAATGGCAAATTGAGCGAACGACGTATAAATGACCTAGCGCCATCACACGCTAATAGCCAATTTGTACGAAGAAAATAGTTTCCATTAGGTGTTTCTATAGATAGATTAACGTAATTATCATCTTGCCTTATCGCAACAACTTTATGTCTCCAGCGAAGGTCAACATAACCAGTAGCAACGCAAGCCTCAACAAGCCATTCCTCAACGTAATATTGTTGTAAATTTAAAAATACGGGATATTCACTCTTGTTATATTCTCCAACCGTGTTGTGAAAAAGTGGAGTATTTTTGAGATATATTGTGCCAGATTCCCATGCTATTCCCTTGGTCATGAGACGATTACCCAACCCCAATCGCGATAATATCTCCAAAGAACGGCGTGCGAAGACAATGGCTCGAGAGCCATCAGCCACCGAGTTATCCTCATCTAATACAACGACATGGATCCCGCGTAAGCCAAGATCTAAAGCTAGAGTTAGGCCAACCAGACCAGCACCGACAATAGTAACTGGTTGATCTTTGTCTCGCCCACCTTTGGGAGGGAGAGGAATTGAAAAGCGTGATTGTTGATAATTCATCGTCACCCCTGATATGTCATTTCTAATGTTGGTATGAAGAAATTATTCGTAATAGAATAACTCTATAGATGTGTAACATCTGTAGACTATCATTGGACAAATATGCTAATAGACTTATAAGATAAAGTTATTTACTCTGAAAACGTGCAGAACAGTAGTGTATTTCACAAATAGATCTCACAAGACCTATTCCTGTAAGATCTATACCACAGCTTTTATCGGAGGTAAACCACCACGTCTGCTGCTGGGCTGATGTACGATTGATGAAAACATGTTGAGTTTATTGGCTAGCCCCAAAACAAAGCGACGATTTAACGAAATGGAAAAAAATATGATGAATAGTGTCAAACAACAGTCAGAGATTAGCTACTCTACTGCAGACGACCTTTCCAGCCACGCCAGCAATACTTCGACTACAAAATTTTATCCTGAATACGACACATTTTGTTGTCTGTTGCAGAGAGCCGCTCGGCTTTGGCGTCGAGAAGCAAATTACGAACTGCGTGATTTTCGTTTGTCGGAAAGTATAACAGGGCCAATATGGGCTATTAGTAAATTTGGTGCAATGCGTCAAAAAGAGCTAGCTGAACACATCGGTATTGAAGGAAACTCTTTAGTTCGTATTCTAGATGAGCTTGAAGCAGAGGGTTTGGTCGTGAGGAAAAGTATGCCGGAAGACCGTCGTGCTCGTTTGATTGAGCTAACAGCAGCCGGTCGCCGAGTTGCTGTAGAGCTCGAGCAAAGCTTAAGAGGGTTTATTAGTTCTCTTTTAGGTAATGCAGATCCTGCTGATGTTCAGGCAGCACAACGAATCCTGACGGTGATTATAAACGAGGCAAACCGAAGAGCTGAAAGAGATTGATATTTTTTCTATCTATTTCCTCATATATTAGTTTACTCCTCGCAATTTCTACTCCTACTAGATGATTAATTTAATCCTTAGATAACCTAGAGCTCTTCAACGAGCAATCTTTTAAGTCAGCCACGAACCATCGTGGCTGGCATGACCATTATTATACAGCATCCTATTTATTTTTTGTGTGTAGGATATTCTGGATGAATACGATTAACTAGAGTAATAGAAACAGAGCTCCAATATTCAGTAGTTTCATTTTTAATGCCTTCAAGACTAATCAAATCCTGATAAGAAGGGCTTCTCAAATAATCTTCTAAATCATTTATACTAGAAAAGCTTAATAATGATACTCCATCAAGAGAAGAAGTATATTTGTGGTAAAACGGTTGTCCTTCTTCTATGGGACCAATATTATGCAACTGCACATACCGTTTGATAATTTTTGTTTTCTCATTTTGCTTATACACTTCTGCTGCATATTCACCTAACCACCATTCTTGAAACTCAATCCGACCGATATTTGATCTCCTCTTATGAGTTTTTACTAACGTGATTGCCTCATTTCCATGATTGCTAGGAATTATGATGTATTGTTTTGACAGGAGTGGAGCAATATCACGAAAAATAGTTTTATCTTCTGGTAGAATTTTCTGTATCACTCGTTCGCTGCTTAGCAATGCTAAAATATCATCTTTACTTGCAAAATTTAGATAGGCAATACCATCCCAATTCGGACGGTTATACGCCTGAATGTGGCCAATAACTGTGGACCACAATTTTCCACTTTCATCTACAGGAATACTATAAGGCACTGTATCCGTTTGAGTTGGCCCAGCAACTAAACGATGTAACTGATCATAACGGATAAGCTTGTCCAAACTACTAGCATCCTCATTAGTTTCTGAGTGGATGAAACGAATCCCATGCACTTTTCGCCAATATTCCCCCCAATGTTCAAAATTTATATTAGATTTTCCTTCGAATGCATTATCCGAAGGGGTTTCTGATGGATCAATGATAAAATTACCATTGTGGTCTAATACATGCCCGTCGGCACGACTTCTTTCTGATAACGGAGTATCATCAGCTCTCGACAGGAAAGAGCACACTACTGTCAATGGCTCATGTGTACCAGGTCGGGCCTTAATATAAGGAGGACGAATTAGCTGTTCTTCAATGTAGTTAGCCATGTTTGAATACTCCATTGTTATTGTGGAATGATGAAAGTGCTAACCCCAATAGGCTAGCAAGCAGACAAAATACACATAGACCGCCCCAACCAAAGTTGGCCCATACGAAACTTCCAACAGCAGCGCCAACAGCCATACCACACATAGCACCAGTCATCAGTAGTCCATTGAGTCTGCTACGAGCATTAGAATCTACGCTGTTAACGATAAATTGATGGGATACCAATGCAGCCATAACACCCAAGTCAAATGTCATTGCTCCTATAGCAAGGGTAATTAGTGAACTAGGTAAAAGCCACATACCGACAAATGAAATGAATACCAACCCACACCCCAATCGTATCGCCAACAGTGGTCCTTTTTTGTCAGCAAGGCGACCAAAAAGCGACGCCCCTAATGCTCCTGCAGCACCTGCGATCCCAAAAGCCCCTGCGACACTTGCGCCCTGATTATAGGGAGAGGATGAAAGAACTATTGCTAAAGTAGACCAGAACGCACCGAGTGTTGAGGCTAATAGAGCTTGGGTGATTACAGAGATCTTTAATGAACGATGCTGTCGCCATAGATCCCATAAGCTTCTGAGTAATTTGTTATATTTAGTGTTGTTAAGAACAGGAGGTAAAGCAGGAAGGCGACTTCGCACTAATAGAGCTACAGTAAGCATCAATCCTGCAGCTATAAGTTGCATGCCCCTCCATCCCAAAAGATCTGATATCAATCCACCCAAAGTGCGCGACAACAATATACCAATTAATAAACCAGTGGTTACAGTACCGACTATATACCCTCTTCGAGATTCAGGGGATAATTGAGCTGCAACAGGAATAAAATCTTGTCCAACGCTGCTTAGCAATCCAATAGCAACTCCAGCAATGGCTAATGAACTCAAGTTAGGGGCTAAAGCAGCCAAAGTCAGTGCTAACGCAAGAAATAACGACTTTGCAAAAATCATATTTCTTCTGGAAAGGATATCTCCCAATGGGGCAAGGAATAGCATACCTACGGCATAGCCAATCTGGGTCAATGTCGGTACTAAACCAATACGTTCAGCTCCAACATCAAACTCTGACTGTACAAGATACAAAGCGGGTTGAAGATAATAAACATTAGCAACCCCAAGCCCGGCACCTAGAGCCAACAGAAATAAAAGTTTCTGTGATAAAACAACGCTGGAGTTAATATGCGAATTCATCATTTTATTCCTCATCCTACCCAAGGCATCAGAGTACGCTATTAGTTTTCTATTTTATTTAAGAATCATTGTATGATATATAGCAACTTCCTCATAACTAAGTTGACAAAAAATCGTCAATTAGGTTTTATAAAATGACACATTCCGATCCTTTTCGTTACACCGTTGTTTTCCTCCATGTCGTAGAAGCTGGTAATTTCACGCTTGCAGCAGAAAGACTGAACATGTCAAAATCAGGCGTAGCTAAGAGTATTTCTAGGTTAGAAACTCATCTCGGTGTGCGTTTATTCAATCGAACAACTCGACGATTAAGCCTAACAGATGAAGGTCATGCATATAGTAAGGGATGTTCACGCGCTTTAGCCGAGCTTGAAAATGCTCAGTTGGAGATCTCAACACGCAAAATCGTACCTTCAGGAAAATTACGTGTTGATATGCCTGTAGCCTTTGGAAAACGTTGGGTTTCACCCATTCTTTTGGATATAGTGGAAAAATATCCTGAACTTGAGTTAGACGTGAGTTTAACTGATCGTCGGATTAATTTAATTGATGATGGAGTAGACTTAGTAATAAGGATCGGTCAATTAAATGAAAGTGCAACTCTTGTAGCAAGGCCCTTAGGTATTCAAAAATCTGTGGTATGTGCAAGCCCACAGTATTTAAAAAGGTTTGGTTATCCCCGCGTGATAAATGATTTAATGGATCATCAATGTATTACTTTTGGGAGTGGTGGTCACACCCTTCCTTGGTATTTTCTTGATGAAAAAGGCAACAGTCAATCGATATCAGTTCAAGGACGTATTAATTCCAATCATAGTGAGACAATATTGAATGCTGCACTACATGGCCATGGAATTGCTTTATTATCAAACTGGTTGGTTTCTGATCACCTACAAAATGGGCAATTGGTAAGATTGCTCCCTGAAGTCCAGACTCAGGGATTTCCAATTCATGCTGTATGGCCCCAAAATAAATACCTGTCTCCAAAAGTAAGAGTAGTCGTAGATGCTTTAGCCGATAGTTTTATCTCGCGAGCACCTTGGGATGAGCCAAAGAACTCCTAGCCACTTATGTCGAAATAGAGTGCCCAATCAAGAAGAAAGTCTATATCTCAATAAATTGATTCAATATTAATCAATAATATAGTGCATATACCGATAAACGTTCCCCCATCTCCATGAGCACGAAGCTAGATCGTTCACCCCTCAACATTTCTATTTCTCAACACATGCAATCACCGCCAGAATTAGAAACTGAACAACCACCGACTAAAGTCGGTGGGTTAGTGATTAACGGACTGAAAGTCCGGATACGCGTCGGCTAAACGACGCGTCAATCGGCCATTCTGAAATTATAGCGGAATCATACTAATATGACATAATATCCAAATCCAAAATGACAAGGCATAAAGTGAAATGGGTTACAGCTTAGATTTTCGAAAGAGCGTACTGGCATACAAAGATAAGCATTCGTTGACGTTCGAACAAACGCGTGCCCATTTTGAAATCTCCATGCGCACCTTGTTTCGGTGGTGTCATAAAATAGAACCTTGTATGACACGCGATAAACCCGCCACGAAAATTCCTGACCCGGTGCTCACTGCGGATATCCAACATTTTCCCGATGATTATCAATGGGAAAGAGCAAAACGCTTGGGTGTCTCGCAGTCGGCTATTCATTACGCCTTGAAACGACTGCGGATCAGCCGTAAAAAAAACACTAAAGCACCCTCGCGCTAATCCTCAGATCCGTCAAGCGTTTATCGAGCGCATCAGCGACTATGAACAGGCCGGTAAACCGATTATTTATTTAGATGATAGTGGTTTTGCTCAATCGATGCCACGTATACATGGCTATTCGGAAAAAGGGCAGCGCTGTTTTGGTACACACGACTGGCACGCTAAAGGTCGGATTAACGTCATTGGGGCTATTCTCGAAAATACCTTCGTCACCCTGAGTGTGTTTGCCGGAAACATTAATGCGGATGTCTTTCATGCCTGGGTGACGCAAGATTGACTGCCAAAGCTCCCACACGGTGCAGTGATAGTCATGGACAATGCCCCTTTCCATAAACGCAATGACACGAGACAAGCGATAGCAGACAGCCGATGTCAACTGGAATGGCTTCCGCCTTGTATCTTAAATGTAGGTTAAAATAAATACGATTAGATTTGGTGCGGTGTATGCAGCCTGATGCCGCCTAGGGTTCCTAGCCCGTCTGTAAGCGATTGGCGCATACACCCAGCCACTCATCTGAAACCCGAACAGTTGTCCGTACTCCATAACGTATTTGCAAGGAGGGGTAATAATGAGTCTGCCAAATCCACTCTGTGTGGGAATTGATGTTTCTAAAGCAACACTGGACATCGCTGCCAGTCATGAGTTTGCCCAGTTCACTGCAAGTAACGACTCTGATGGTTTTGATGCCATTCTTGCTGCGTTGAGAACGCATTCCGTTGCGCTGATTCTGATGGAGGCCACTGGCGGGCTTGAAGCCGCCGTGGCCTGCTCGCTTCAGGCAGAAGGTTTTGACGTTGCTGTTATTAACCCCAGACAGGCACGTGACTTTGCCCGTGCGATGGGATATCTGGCAAAAACTGACCGTATTGACGCCAGAGTACTCGCACAGATGGCGGAGGTCATTAATCGTCATCCGGAACGGGAACGTTTTATCCGGGCTCTGCCAGACGCTGAACGGCAGATTCTTGCGGCTATGGTGGTGCGCAGACGCCAGTTAATTACGATGTTGGTGGCTGAACGTAACCGGCTGTACCCTTCCCATCCGCAAAATAGAAAAAGCATTAATATCATTATCAACGCGCTGGAAAGTGAACTTGCCCGAATCGATACAGACATGAACCAGCATCTCAAGAGCCACTTTAAAGCGCTTTCTGAACGGTTGAGCAGCGTTAAAGGTGTTGGCACTATGACGGTTGCCGCCTTGTTGGCTGAGGTTCCGGAACTGGGTCACCTCTCACGGCGTGAAATCAGCGCACTTGTGGGTGTTGCGCCCGTAAACCGCGACTCGGGCACTATGCGCGGTCGGCGAACCATTTTTGGCGGCAGGGCTGGGGTAAGAACAGCACTGTACATGTCTGCGCTCGTGGCAGCCCGATTTAATCCAGTGATAAAGGCGTTTTACATGCATCTACTTGCCGCCGGAAAAGCCAAAAAAGTGGCGCTGGTTGCCTGTATGCGTAAGTTGCTGACTATCCTGAATGCCATGCTCAGAAAGAACGAAGAATGGAATGAATCTTACCATCACGTTGCGCCATAATTTTTATGTTCAAGACAGTTGCTTACAGTCCGGACTTGAACCCCATCGAACACAAGTGGGCCGGGGCAAAAGCGAAAAGAAGACGAGAAAGATGTTCAGTGGATGAACTGTTTATGGAACATACAGAATATGTCAATCTATATTGATTCAGCTATATCATCCGGGTTCGGTTCAAAATGATGCTCCAGATAGGCCTTTATCATCTCATCCGTTAATTGACCCACCGTGGCACAAAAATAGCCTCTACCCCAAAAATGTTGATCCCAGTATCGCTTTTTCAGATGCGAAAATTCTTCAAACAACTTACTCGCTGTCCTTCCCTTCAGTCTCCTCATGATTTCTGGGGGCACTAATGTCGGAGGACTACTCACCAGTATGTGAATATGGTCTTTGCTCACTACGCCATTTAATATCTTGATTTCAAACGTTTCACATGTCTGACGGACTAATTCCCGTACCCGTATAGCCACTTCACCTGTCAGCACTTTGTACCTGTATTTTGCTACCCACACAAAATGATATTCAATCTGGAATACTGTGTGACTGCCGTATCTGTAATCCATGTTGCACCTCCAGTACAACACAGTATTGCAGCTAAAGCTGACCGACTAAAGTCGGTGGTTTTAATCTTTCATATGGAAGAATAAAATGAAACCGTTCCCTAATCGTATTTATGCAGTTATGTTAATGTCATGACACACTTTTGCGCAGAACACGGAAGAATATGACACATAAACTCGACGACTTTATCCGGCATGCTCTTGATGCCCAGCCTATCAGCGGAACGTCTCTGATCATCTCGCTGTATGGCGATGCTCTCAGCCACCGTGGAGGTGAAGTCTGGCTTGGCAGCCTGAGTCTTCTGCTGGAGCCGATGGGGTTCAGTGACCGTTTCGTGCGGACATCCGTGTTTCGCCTGCAAAAAGAGGGATGGCTTACGGTAGAAAAACTGGGACGACGCAGTTATTACCGCATCACCGAGCGTGGCATGAATCAATTCCGCCATGCAGAAAGCAAAATCTATCTCAGCGGACAGCCGGAATGGGATGGCAAATGGGATCTGCTGTTGCTGGAAGGGACAACCAAAGAAGAACGAACCCGCCTGAAAAAAGAGTTAAGCTGGCTTGGGTTCGGTCAACTTAACAGTACCCTGATGGCTGCGCCAAGCAGCTCCCAAAGTGATATTCCCGCACTTTTGCATGAACTTAATGCCAGTGATTCCGTTATCTATTTCCGTGCCGATTACCCTTATCCACGTTCAGAACAGAGCCTGAAAGAGCGGGTATCTGTAAGTTGGTCACTGGAACAGGTATCGAAACACTATCACGAATTTATCGTCTCCTTCCGCCCCTTAATGGCACTACTGCGGGATTGCCATCAAGACGATCTGACATCAGAACGCTGCTTTCAGTTACGCCTGCTGCTGATCCACTTTTACCGCCGGGTCGTACTGCGTGATCCCTTGCTGCCGGATGCTCTGCTACCCGCACAATGGGAAGGACAAATAGCCCGCCACTTATGTATCAATATCTATCAGCGCATTAACCTTGCCGCGACGCGTTACGTCAGCGAACGTTGCGAAACCACCATTGGTCAGTTGCCTCAACCCGCTGCGGCGTACTATCGACGTTTTGGTGAATCCTTATGAATAACACCAGATACCATATTGGTAATGACGTCTGAATTGGTATGAAGAATTGGTATGAAAGTGAGCCGAAAACGCTTTTCTGAGAGAATATGAGAATATTGCCTTGCTGCTGGAAATACGGTGTTGGAAAAAGCAAAGTCACTCAGTCCGTTATGCAGGCTATTTTTAAATCTGCAAGAGTCGCCATCAATAGCATTGGGTCTAAGGGGGATGGCTCAAATCCTATAGTTTCATAAAATGATTTTGCTTCGCCTGAAAGTGCATGAATAATCATGCCTCGAACACCAATAAGATCAGCGGCTTGTATTACCCTCAGGGCTGCATCTTGCACTAATGCACGCCCTATCCCCTTTCTCTGTAATCGTTGATCAACAGCCAAACGCCCCAATACGATGACCGGAATTGGATTAGGCATATTGCGCTTAAAATGGCCGGGGGCTGAATTAATCACAATGGCGCTTGCTGCCAAAGAATAATAAGCCAGCACCCGGTTTTCATTGCACACCACATAAGTTTTTGATGCGCCGGTGAAATTATTTTTCAGAGCGCGATTTTTCAGCCACTGATCAAGCGTAACAACACCAGAATCAAACACTTCAAGCTGATGGTTGTCAGTCAGGAGTTCGGGTTCCGAAATTATCATAATTCCTTGCCCCAAGGCGTTTCCATTTGCATGGTTTCTCGCAACTGTTTATTAGGTTGTGGAGGCATATCCAGACGCGCCAAAAATTCGGCATACGCCTCTGGGCTGGCAGTAATAATCGCTTGTTCAAGCAAAGTTTCTTCTGCTATTCGGCGAGCTGCTTCCAGCACAAAATCTGTGCGATTTTTTCCCTGAATGGCTGCGGCTTTGTCTATCAGGTTCCGTATTTCTGGTTTTATGCGAATATTCAATGTATCGCGTTTCACTGTTTGCATGGTTCACCTCAGTTTGAATGGTTTTCGGTTAAGAGTACCACTTTAAACTGTAACGTCAATGTCATTACAAATGTTTATTTTACATCCTAAACTGCCCACAACCAGTGAGCAGATTCATCATTATTTAAATTTGATCACTTCAGAAGGTTTTATCGTGATTTTCTGTCCATGCAATTCACAATCATCAATAAGTTGCATCACGCCTTCTTTAGCCCATAAAGCCTGAGCAGTTTTCCAATAAATAATAACGCTGCTAAATCCATCGCGATCACTTTTTTTATCAAATTCATATCCAATCAAACAGCTACTATTTATCCGGTCAGGCATCACAATTCCCTCTGATTTATGCGTGCCGGTACGTACAAAAATAAGGAAAAGCCATGTCAAAGCTCATCTATTATGTCGCTGCCTCAATGGATGGTTATATTGCTACAGAAGACCATGAATTAGATTGGTTATACGCCTGTTCGCTGGGTGATGATGCCACACCTTATGATGATTTTTATCAAGATATCGGCGCAACCATTATGGGATCAGGAACCTATGAATGGATTCTGAAAAATACCTCAGGAGAATGGCCTTATAAAAATATGCCTTCTTTTATCCTCTCCTCAAGAAATTTGACTATTCCTGCTGGCATTAATGCCGTTGTTATTCAAGACAGCCCCAAAAATATTGCCACCAGCGCAAGAAATGCCGCCAAAGGCAAAAATCTTTGGATTATTGGAGGAGGCAAAACTGCCGCCAGTTTTGCTGATGCCGGGGAGTTGCAACAACTGTTTATTACCACGGTTCCGGTATTTTTAGGCTCAGGTATCCCCATCCTGCCTGTCAGTCAGACGATTCATGTTACACCTGATAAACAGCGATTCTTGAAAAGTGGCGCGTTTGAAACCGTCATGAATATCAAATGAAACAACTAACCGTGAATTCAGGGTATTACTGTGGCTCTGTTTCCCTATCCGCGTCTTGCTCATCTCTTTGAGGTGATTCAGGCAGAACAATTGCCACAAGATGAGTTGGCAAAACGCTTTAGTGTTTCCAGCCGGACCATCCGCACGGATATCAACGAACTGAATGACATTCTGCGCCGTTACGGATCACGGATCTTATATAAACGCGGGAACGGTTATGCTCTGCGTGTTGATGATCAAACGTTATTTGCTTCTCTGCCAAAACAACAGCAAGTGATCCAGACGATCCCTAGAGCCGCTCGTGATCGTGTCGAAGCGCTGCTACTGAAACTGTTGCTGGCATCAGAACCCATCAAACTGGATGATATCGCCGAAGGATGGTGTATCAGCCGTGGTACGTTGCAACAGGATATGAGTACAGTGCGCGAAATACTCAGCAAATATCCGCTGCAACTGGAAAGCATTCCCCGCGTGGGCAGCAAATTAAATGGCGATGAGCGTTTTATTCGCGCCTGCCTGACGGATACATTACTACACCGATTTTTACGGTATATGGAACTGCCGCTTGGCCAATTTAAGATGGATATTTTGGCACCTATTGACCTGCCTTATATTGAAGAAATTCTGCAAAGCAGCCTCAACCGGTTTGATATCCGGATAACCCATGAAGGCAAACAATACCTGATATTCAACTGTGCCGCTTCCCTGCTCCGCATTCGCGATCATAACGCTATAAGGCAGAATGAAATAGAACAGAATGAAATCTCTCCGTTAGATAGCGCCATCCAAAATGCAATCAAGGAAATCTCAACTGCGTTTGCCGTTTTTTTAGATGAAAAGATATCTCATGCAGAAGCCCATTATCTCGGCAGGCAAATCGCCGCACAGCGTATACCTCAACATGACGATCCGGTTTGCAATATCCTCGAGAGCCAGCGCTGGGCAGATGAGATCCTGCACGATATCAATGAATCCTATAACTATGATTTACGCCATGACCACAGGCTGATAAACGATCTGGCAGCTCATTTAAGTTTGTTAGTCAGCCGGTTACGTCACCAAATCAGTTCGAAAAATCCCCTGCTGGCAGAGATCAAACAGTATTATCCTTTCGCTTATGATGTCACGGTCAGCGCACTGACTCGCATTGAAGATCAACTCCCTTGTGCCATCAATGAAGATGAACTGGGATATCTGGCCGTACATATCGGCGTTGGGTTAGAACGGCATTACGGCACAGGCACTAACCGCCCTATTCCTGTTTTACTCGTCACCAATGCAGGTAACGCAACACAACGCATGATTGAAGCGCAGATTGTCCGGGAATTTCCGCAACTCAAGCTACAGCGCATATTGCCATGCCATGAATACAACACATTGGCCTATGTGGAAGAGAATTTCGTCATTACCACTCTGCGTCTGACCGAAAAAAATAAACCTGTCATCAGGATCTCTCCTTTCCCTACCCCCTACCAAATAGAGTTAATTGGGCGGCTTACGATGGCCGATCAAACACGTTCTTACATCTTGGAACGTTTCTTCGACCGACGTTACTTCATGGTGATGAAGGAAGAAATCACGCAGGAAGCTCTGTTCAAAAAGGTCTGCCGAAAATTGCAGGCAGATGGTTATGTTAAGGACGATTTTTATTCCTCATTACTTGAGCGAGAATCCATCCTTTCCACATTGCTGGGTGAAAATATCGCGTTGCCACATGCGTTGGGGTTATTGGCGCTTAAAACGGTAGTGGTCACTATTCTCGCCCCCAATGGCATTGAATGGAACAAAGAAACCAAAGAGCGAGCCAATGTGATTTTCTTACTCGCCATCAGCAAGCAGGACTATGAAGAAGCCATGTCCATTTACGACCTTTTTGTCACATTTGTCAGGGAAAAAGCGACGAAAAGGCTGTTACGTAGCCGAAATTTCGATGATTTTCAGATGATCGCAAAAGACAGCCTCGGGCGTATCATCTAAAAACAAAGAGAAACATTGGCTATAATGTGACCGCATTCAAAGGTTAAGAAAATCATTTTCTCTGCTTTTTACGCATTTTCTCACTTAAGAAACCAACAATTCTGCGTAATAGCCCCCTGTTTTTAATTGATTTCCACTTTGAAACGGAAATTAGCCTGCTCCCAAGCCAGAAATAAAATCGCTAAGGTCATTATCGGCAAACAAAATTTGTATTCATTTGTGGCAAAGCGACGATTTATCGTGCCCGATTTGACTGGGAAACTTTTATGAATAATCCCTCCATACATTTCAATATGGCGAAAGAAGCCTTTGAGCCAGAAACAATCCGTCAGAAAGTCTTGGCGCTGATTGATAAATGGTTGGCAAATGAAGGTGCATATACCACGCCCGTACAACAACAAATGTTGGAATCCCACGTTAAAGCCATGGTGATGAGAGCGAAGACAGGGGAACCCTTGCCTGACGTGGATCTCTCGCTATTCGATGAAATTTCACCCGAATCTATCAAGCTGGCCGCCCAAATCGTCGAAACACTGCCGAATCTGGCTATTGAAGAAGTTTATCTGCTATCAGTGCATTTTGAGATTGCACTCTCCAATCCTTGAATATTTGAGGGCAGACCCCATGAGCAAACAGGCTGCGATTGAAAAACACACCACTGAAACACACGTCGTTAAAAAACAAGTCGTTGTCGTTATCGGCGATCGTTTAGGTAAGGGGCAAAACGTTGCCATAGGGATTGAAGCCGCTGGCGGGAAAGCCATTGTCATTCCGGGCATGGCAGCAGACATGAAACTGGGCGATGTGATGCAGCGGGAACAAGCGGATCTCGGCATTTCGTTTTGTGGCAGCGGCGGCGCGGGTGCAATCACGGCACAAAACAAATATGGCTACTCCGTTCGCCACGGAATGCGTTCCATTGAAGAAGGGGAAACGGCGATCCGCGAAGGCTGTACTGTGCTTGGTTTTGGTTTCATGGACAAAGCTGAGTTAGGCGAGCGTCTGATTCATGCCTTTCTCAAAAAGCAGAGTGAAGGATCATGAAAACGTTGCTTGAAGCAACTGTTCGTGTCAGTGGCTCCGGTGATTCCCGACAAAAAGCTATTGCCGATGCCCTGAATGCGGTGCAACGCACAGTATTACAAGGAAGCACGCATATCATTCTGCGCATCGAACCCAAGGATATCGCGATTATCAGCGCCACCAGCAAAGTGACAACAGAAAAGTTTCTGTTCTTTTTCCTGCCCCGTCAGCGCGAGCATTATTCGGTGGTATTGGATGTTACCGTCAATGTCACTTTACTGGATGTACAGGCTATCCATTTCAAGCCATCCATTTCAGACAATCCATGTCAGCCAATCCGTATCATGCCACAGAAAAACATCATTCCGGCAAAACATGACGGGGAGAAAAAATGATGGGTGCTACCGCCTCTTTTATCGAAATACTGGGTATGTCGCTGATTATCGGTGGCCTGTGTGGTTTCGGCCTCGGAGCAGGAGCGGCTCGCATGTTCCACGCGCCAACCGTTCAGGGCATGGGCGCCTTTCGCACATTAGGTGAGCTGAATGCCTGCGAAGGCGATCCGGCTTCTCACTTCTCTTTTGGCCTCGGTTTCTTTTTTAACGCCTGGGCATCATCAGTCGCTGCCGGTGCGTTCACGCAGGATGTGGATCATCGCATTATTCCCAATTGGGGTGCGGCAACATTAATGATCAAAAACCGCAACGTGGCGGAAACTCTGCATAATCCGAAAAAAATGGCGATTGCCTGCGGCATTGTCGGGGCGCTACTGGTGGCATTCCTGAATACCACGGCCTCCGCCGTTCCCGTCGCCTTACAGAGCACTGCCACCAACGTACTGGTTCCCGCCGCCAATCTACTGGTCAATACCGTAATGCCCGTACTGTTCTGGCTTGCCGCAATGGATGCCGGCCGCCGCGCGGGTTTCTGGGCCACACTCTTTGGCGGTTGTGCTCAACTGATCATGGGCAATGCCATTCCCGGCCTGGTATTGGGGATTTTGATCGGCAAAGGCGTTGATGACAACGGCTGGAATAAAATTACCCGCACTATGCTGATCGCCGTCATTTTGCTGTTCACCCTCAGCGGGTTCTTCCGTGAGTTCGATCTCAAGCTTCTGCAATCCTTCATGCTGGATACGCCAAACTGGCTACACCATATCCATCAATTTCTGGGTGGGAAATAACCATGAATACTGAACTGAACAAACATGATTTCTGGTACGCAGAATGGACATTTCCCCTGTTTGTCGGCCTGTTGTCAGCAGGGATTTTTGCCGGTACGCATATGTATGTGGTGTACGGATTTGGGGCATTTAATGAAGTCGCTTTCGTCGCAATGTTACGTTCCGGCATTGATACCGGTGTTTATGGAGCAGTAGCCGCATTTGGTGCCAGTTTTCTGTTTGCCCGTATTGTTGAAGGATCACTGGTTGGCATTCTGGATATCGGCGGTGCTCTGCAAACCGGTATTGGTTTAGGCATTCCCGCTCTGTTGCTGGCGGGAGGTTTTGATTTTCTCGTCACTAACTTCTGGGCTTCGCTGATCACTGGCATGTTACTGGGTGTTATCGTCGGTCTGGTGATCATCCTTGCCCGTAAATTCACGGTTGCACAGGGAAATTCCACCTTTGGGGCAGATGTCATGATGGGCGCAGGTAACGCATCGGGAAGGTTCCTCGGCCCTCTGATTATCTTGGCCGCCATGGTTGCTTCCATTCCGATTGGCCTCGGTTCGCTGATCGGCGCCCTGCTGTTTTATCTGTGGAAAAAGCCCGTGGCAGGCGGCGCCATTTTGGGCGCAATGGTGTCCGGCTATTTTTTTCCTGTCGCAACATAATAATAAGGACAGGTATTTCATGAATGATTTAATTATTAAGCAAGGAAAACTCATTAACGGGGATTTGATTGATATTGTGATCAATGATGGCAAGATTACTGCTATTGGCCCCGCCGCAGCGGTCGGGTTGCCATCTATCAAGGAAATTGATCTGCACGGTCATTATTACGTCAGCGCGGGCTGGATTGATGCCCATACGCACTGCTACCCGCAATCTCCGCTTTACTATGATGATCCCGATTTGATTGGTGCGGCCTGTGGCGTCACAACTGTTGTCGATGCTGGCAGTACGGGAGCCGATGATATTGATGATTTTTATGCTGTGACACGCAAGGCCAAAACCCACGTCTATGCCTTCTTAAATATCGCCCGCACTGGTATTTGCAGCCAAAACGAACTGGCTGACCTCACTCGAATCGACAATATCCGCCTGCAAGATGCAGTCAGGCGTCACAAGGGATTTGTCATCGGATTGAAAGCCCGCATGAGTAAAAGCGTGGTTGGCAAAAATGGTCTCCAGCCTCTCATCAAAGCTAAAGCCATGCAGAAAGAGAATCGTCTGCCGCTAATGGTGCATATCGGCAGTCCTCCCCCTAGACTGGAAGAAATTGCTGATCTGCTGACCAAAGGCGATATCATCACTCACTGCTTTAACGGCAAACCCAACCGTATCCTCGATGAAGCCGGTAACCTGAAACTCATTATTCAACGGGCGCTTGCCAGAGGTGTTATTCTGGATGTCGGACATGGCACAGAAAGCCTTAGTTTTTCTATTGCCGAACAAGCCATTAAGTTCGGTGCCCATCCTCACATGATCAGTTCAGATATCTACCAAAGAAACCGCGTTGACGGGCCAGTCCACAGTCTCGCCACTGTGATGACAAAATTCCTCAACATGGGTTTGTCGCCTGAATACATTTTGAACTGCGTGACAATCAATGCAGCGAATTTACTCCACCTTCCACGTAAAGGCCGGTTAGAACGTGGCGGTGACGGCGATATCACAATTTTTGATCTGAAAAACCAACGCATTGAACTTGTCGATGCCGAGGGACAAATCAGGATCGGCACACAACAATTTATCCCCATCGCAGCCATCATTGCGGGAGTTCACATTGTCGTGGCAGAGAATGCAGCAGCAAAAAACATGTCTGCGGAAAATATGCCCGTCAAAAATTCAGCTACGGGAAGGAGAATCATCAATGGCATCCCTCTATGAAAAATACCAATTGCGCCAAGTGATCAATGCTGCCGGACGTATGACAGCATTGGGTGTATCAACCCCTGCCGAGCCAGTCATTGCGCAGGTTACCGCAGGACTGAAACACTATTTTGAGATGGATGATTTGGTGGATAAAACCGGTAATTACATCGCTCAATTACTGGGTGTGGAAAGTGCTGTTGTTGTTTCTTGCGCCTCGGCTGGGATTGCCCAATCCGTGGCGGCGATCATCACCAAAGATGATAATGATTTGCTGCTTAACCTGCATTGTTCGGACAAATCGGTTCCACGTGAAATCATTTTGCCCAAAGGGCATAACGTGAATTTTGGCGCTCCCGTTGCAACCATGATTACATTGGGCGGCGGTAAAGTCATTGAAGCGGGCTTTGCCAATGAATGCAGTGCGGCACAAATCGCCGATAAAATCACGCCACAAACTGCGGCTATTCTCTATATCAAATCACACCATGCCGTACAAAAAAGTATGCTGACGGTGGCAGACGCCGCCGACATTGCACAAACACATAACTTGCCCCTGATTGTGGATGCCGCTGCTGAAGAGGATTTAACCCTTTATTATCGGCAAGGGGCCGATTTAGTGATCTACAGTGGAGCCAAAGCGATTGAAGGCCCCACCAGCGGATTGGTGATTGGCAAACAGACTTATGTCGAATGGGTTAAACGGCAGCGTCACGGTATCGGGCGAGCCATGAAAATGGGTAAAGAAGGGATTCTCGGCCTTACCTTAGCTATTGAAAATCATCTCAATCAGACAAAAGAAACTGGCGCGGAGATGGTAACAAGAATGACACCGTTTATTGAGAAGCTGAACCGCATTACAGGTGTTTCCGCCAAAGTCGTTTGGGACAGCGCAGGTCGTGATATCGCTCGTACTGAGATCACGTTTAATGAACAACGCATCGGCAGAAATACATTCGAAATTTTGGCACAGCTCCGGCAAGGCAATATTGCGATCTATTTTCGGGAATATAAAGCCAATGAAGGCCGAATCGAGGTGGATATTCGCAGTGTGACGCCAATGCAACTGAGCACGATTGCAATGGAAATTAGGCGGGTGGTGATGGGTAGAAAGTAGTTCCCGCATCTTCTCTGATTCAAGCTATGTTGTATCAGGGCTAT
This sequence comes from Xenorhabdus khoisanae, assembly GCF_001037465.1. GTDB lineage: Bacteria > Pseudomonadota > Gammaproteobacteria > Enterobacterales > Enterobacteriaceae > Xenorhabdus > Xenorhabdus khoisanae. Next base: position 5,083 of record NZ_LFCV01000040.1, on the reverse strand, counting down.
TTGTATCAGGGCTATACTCTCAATCGTCACGTATGGTATATACACTTCGGTTTCTGAATATAGCCCACATTCAAAACGCTTATTGGTAATCAGAATGCTATCCAATTTTTATCAATCAATCTGGCTTTATAAAAGCTCATATTAAGTGAGGAATCAAAATCTACCTTATTTTTGTCTGTGAGATCGAAATCAAGGATGTCATTAATATGAGTTGAATAGATGAGTCTATTTCCATTATATGAATAATTTATTTTATCAGTAAACCATGGTGCTGAGTGAGCAACGACAAAAAAATCATTTACATTAATATTACCCGAAATAGATTTAACCCCGCCTTTTTTTAGAATTATTTTTTCTTCTTGGGCTATGATCGCGGCTTCTTTTGATTTTTGACTATCTATTTCATAAAACGGATTAAATTTATCAAGGGTAACCTTACTACCCTCTGAATGAGTTAACGTGGATGAGTCAAACAAAAACACTCGCTCTCCTGTTGAGAGAAAAAACAATTGGGAATGATCACCATACACCGGATACATATCATGGATTCCATCTTCCCAATACCCGTCTTCGTTACAAATATTATATTCTTTACACCTTAAATAATAATCGCTTATATCATATGTTGTCTCTAATCTTAGGCTAGCCTTCCCAGCAATAACATGATAAGAGTATTCATTAATAGATGTATATCCACCTGCATAAATTCTTTCATTAATCTGATCATAAACAACAGCATGGGCATAAGTTAATCTAAACCATTGGGTTTCATTAAAAGGTTGTTTCTTTTTACCCTTTTCATAGATTAATAAACCGATTCGCCCATTTGAATCAGCTATAACCACATTACCATCAGGCAGTGGACAAGCGGAGTGTATATTATTTCCTGAATAATCTGAAATTTCTTTATAGAATAATACGTTATTATCGCTTAACGCATATATAACAACCCCATTTTCTGTTACTGACAGTATGGCTTTTTTTCCAAAATATGTAACAGGTTTTACTTCCGTCATTGCCGTTGTTTCTGGCGATTCCCAGATTAAATTCTCCTTTTTTATCATGATGTTTTGATCTGAAAATATAAATTTGAATATTTGTATTTTATTCACTCCCTTATTACCAACCAAAAGATATTTATCATTGTTAAGTTGTTCATTCATAAATCACCTCATTAATATAGCATTCAGCACCTTGGGCGCGAACCAAGATAATTTGCATGTTCAATGACTGAATTCAGGTGCTGATATACACAGAGAAAAGATAAGCCATCTTCCCCGATGACTCAAGGATGAGTCAGAAATTTTAGACCTGACAGACCAAAATAATAATATTATTCTTAAATAACAATAAGAAATAACCTCAATAAAATGGCATTATTCCAATTCTTTTATTTCATGCCCCATGAAATAAAAGTATGGAATAAACATGACCATTATCACACCAAATCGTAGTTTCTCTCATATAATAATCCCCACGCATAAAAACACGGAGATAAGGAATGGAAAATAATAGAAAACAAGTCAATATCTTCTTTATCAGTATATTGAGCGCCATGTTTTTAATTTTTATTTCTCAATATGTCATTGAAAAAAGAGAAATAAAAATAGGTCTTGCCGTTATCCCCATTTTACCGATGTTATTTGCGGTGATTCTCGGCATGATTATTTCAACAGATTTTATTCGTAATAAATTCACATTTTGGGGGAAATTATTTACCAAAAAAGAAGAAGATTTCTGTGGCAAAATGGTCGGTATTGGTCTGTTGGTTTTGGGAACCCAATACGCCGGAATGATCATACCTAATATAAAAATGATATTGAGTATCGGTATTCCTCTGTTTATTCAGGAAATAGGTAACTTACTGCCAATATTCATTGCCATTCCATTGGCGGTAAAGTTTGGTTTTGGTCGTCGTGCTATAGGTGCGGGTTCCTCTATCAGCCGTGAACCTTCAATCGCAGTGATTCAGGGAAAATTTGGGACTGGCTCACCAGAATATATCGGCGTATTGGCGATTTATTTATGCGGTTCTATTATTGGCACCGTGTGGTTCAGCGTACTCGGCAGCCTTGCTCCTCTGACCGGTCTTCACCCCATGGCACTGGCAGCCGGTTCTGGTGTAGGCTCCGGTTCTATGCTCAGTGCGGCATCCGGGGCGCTGATTCATGGGCTGGATGAAGTGATGGCTCAAAAGGTCTTGAGTGTTGCCGCAGCATCTAATCTGCTCTCGTCCGCTTTAGGAGCACTCTCCCTAACATATCTTGGTTTGCCTCTTTCAGAAAAGATTTACAAGATCTTCACTAAAGGGGAAAATGCATGAAAAGTATCATTATTGATATGAAGCTGGTTTTCGTAGCTATCCTACTCGCTATGTTTACCCAGACATTAACTTCAGGGATCGCTATTCATCACATGTGGGATAGCCTTATCGCCATGTCCCTTGTTGTGTTTCTCTCTCTTGTGGCAAAACATTATTTGCCTTCATCACTGCCAGCATTTGCTTATGCCACGATCATCGGCATTTTGATTTGCCTGCCAGATACAGTGATAAGAACATTTTTCATCCACTCTATTGGTAAAGTTTCGTTCTTGTCCTGCTGTGTTCCTCTATTGGCATTTGCTGGTTTATCTGTTGGCGGACAGTTGGAAGAGCTGAAAAAGATGTCCTGGAAAGTCATCGTCATTTTCATGATTGTTTCCACCTGCTGCTTCTTCGGTGCTTCTCTCGTTGCTCAAATTGGATTCAGCATAAAAGGGGTAATCTAGTGGACAAGAATAGATATAACGTAAGTGAAAAATTGTTCGAATTGAACGAATTCAGTAAAAAAACACGACAATATTTACATAAAATCCCTGAGTTATCCGGCCAGGAATTTAAAACTTCCAGATATTGCCGTGATTTAATGAGCGGTTTTGGTTATACCATCAAAACCTATGAAGATTATACCGGCTTTGTTGCTGATTTAATTGTTGATCCAACAAAGCCCTTGATTGCATTTCGTGCCGATATGGATGCCCTTGCCATGCCCGATATGACCAACAATGAGTATACTTCGATTCATGAAGGTTGTGCCCATAATTGTGGTCATGATACCCATATGGCTATCGCCCTGACTGCTGCAAATTATTTGTCACAACACAGGGATGAAATGCGAGCCAACGTGCGTTTTATCTTCCAGATGGCGGAAGAAGATATGCACATTCCGGGCGCGGACAAAATGGTCGAACTGGGTTGTATGGAGGGCGTCAATGAAGTGTACGCCCTCCATAATAACGGCGCACAGGATACCGGACACATCAGTTTCAATGCAGGGGTGATGTCATCATGGGGATCAACATGGACATTGGATGTCCACGGTGTTTCCGCTCACAGTTCAACTCCCCAGAAAGGATTGGATTCCATTCGCGAAACCTGTCGCATCATTGATTATCTGGACTATATCGTTGCCAAGAAAACCGATCCTTTCAGCCCGGCAGTATTCAGTTGTGGCATGATCAAAGGTGGCACCATTCCCAATGCTGTCGCTGATCGCGTTCAAGCTCGCGGGACTATCCGTGCAATGGATAAAGAAACCGATCAAATCCTGAAAAACAGCTTTCAAGAAATTATTGTCAGTAGCGAAGCGGGAGGGTTCAAAACCACTATTGTTTATGACAGCTATCCCGCTGTGGCGAACCACCCACACGCACATCAACGGATTAAGGAAGCTGCTGCCAAATTCCTGCCAGCCGAAAATATCGAAGCAAATGGACTCCCTATGACGGGCAGTGAAGATTTCAGCTATATGATTAATGCGACTAAAGATCGTATTGGTGCAATGTTTTTCCTCGGTAGCGGCAATCAAACAAAAGGAATCAACAACTACATACACTCTAATCCTTATTTTGTTGACGATGATTGCCTACTCGTTGGAGCACAAATCTTTATTAATCTTGTAACGCATTAATTATTTCTCGCGTCCGGTGATATCAACATTAACCGGACGCGATATAACGCTAAAGATATTGGACCAAATCAAAGCGTAGGCAAATTATCCAAAACCATTTGGCTGCAATCAATCTGTTGCCCCTGCTCGCAGAGTTGAATTGTGTTTTTGTTTAAGTGTGGGGCATATAACAAGATAAAATCGTACATATAATTTTTCATATGTACCTGTTGATTCATGCAAACATAAGTAAAACTCGGTGGGATCAAATGATCCGCATTAATAATATGCAGATCAGCCAGATCACGATCATCCAACGCTGCGGTTGCGATCATTCCGACACCAAGTCCTAACCGAACATAATGCTTGATAATTTCCGTATCCGCCGCAGTCAATGCAATTTTCGGCCTCATTCCACTTTGATGAAATACGATGTCTAAAGTTGAGTGTTCGGTAAAACCAAATACATAAGTAATCAACGGATAACCCGCCAGATCTTCAAAAGTAATATATTCCACATTCACCAAAGGGTGACTTTTAGGCACAATCACACTACGTGCCCAGCGGTAACAGGGCAACATCAGTAAATCTGAATAGAAATGCATGGATTCAGTTGCTATCGCAAAATCCACTTCGCCCTGCCTTACCATATCAGCAAGCTGTGCGGGTGTACCCTGATGAAAATGGATTGAAACATTTGGGTGCATTGTCCGGAATTTCTCTACAACATGTGGTAACTTATAGCGAATCTGAGTATGTGTTGTCGCAATATGTAAATTAACCGCCTGCTCCTCTTCAGCAACCATGTTTTTAATTTTCTCAACCTGACCAAGAATATTGCTGGCTATTTGATGCACCTGTTTACCTACCGGACTTAATGCCAATAAGTTATTATTTTTCCTAATAAATAAAGAAGCATTTAATTCCTCTTCCAGAAACTTAATTTGCTTACTAATTGTCGGTTGTGAGGTATACAGTTTTTCTGCGGTGCTGGTAATATTAAAATTATTCTTAACTATCTCGACAAAGCTTCTTAATTGATTGATGTTCATAGCTCACACTATCCTGATAGGGAATTTTATAAATCCCCGATGAAACATATCAGTACTAATAAAGCACATATAGTGAGCTGATTTTAATATTTAAGTAAATAT
>NZ_LFCV01000039.1 GCF_001037465.1 Xenorhabdus khoisanae | reverse complement strand
TTATTATGTTTTTATTTTATATTGAAAACTTAGCTGACACTCCGAGATAGAAAACATCTCTTCATAAAAAAGTAAAAACCCCGTTATCTTAAACGAGGTTTATCAGTGTCCTGAACAGCTTATAATAAGAGGATTTTTAGTAGAATTTTAATTTATTCTACCTTCATAGTAAGCAGTGTAAGCGAGATTCCCATTATATAAACAAGCTTCAGAAGGTCCTTTAAAATACCATGTAATTGTTTTTCCATAATATGGCTGTGTAAATACGTTAGCAAAATTATTATAAGGATTAACGACATTTCGCTTATACAGAGAGCCATCTTGTCTTACGGCGTCACTCGGACAAGTGTAAGCAAATGCTGTTCCAATTCCTCCAAATAAAATGCCTACTGCTAATGCCCCAACTGTTATTAATTTCTTGAACATAAAAGTTCTCCTTTAATAAATTTATAATTTGCAGCTTAAATGTATCACTTACAAAATAACATGTAGCAATGCAATATAAATCTAAATCATCACAAGATGATGTTGCAATTTTAAAATTTATAAACTTCCTATATATTTCATTCTGGATTACAAACCTAACTTCACTTATCATAATTTATGACGAATCATCATGAAGATATTATTCACACAAAGAAAATAATTCATTTGAAATTGCAATAAAATATAACATGACAATATTAATTTAAGGCGAACTAATTATTATTTGATTGCTAACTTTTTAGTGTTGGCAGAAGTCGATAGCTTTGATAAAAAGGCTATTACTTCTGATAAAGACAGATATCAAAGCGGGAGGTATTATAAAAAATGGATCTTATAAATTCTATTCAGCCTACAGTACCGATATCACCTGTTATCAATATGCAAGGGTTAACCCGTGTTTATCAACATGATGGAGAAGGCCAAATATCGGTTCTGAAAAATATCACAGCACAAATTTTTTCCGGCCAAAGTTGTGCGATTGTCGGAACATCGGGTTCGGGTAAAAGTACCTTACTGAATATTCTCGGCTTGTTGGATAAGCCCACCTCTGGAAAATATTTTCTTTGCGGCGTTGATATGTCAATAGCTAATGCTGATCTTCGTGCCAGAATGCGCAATAAAGAAATCGGCTTTGTCTTTCAAAGTTTTCATTTGTTGGCCGGAATGACAGCCACAGAAAACGTCGCTCTGCCACTTCTTTACCGTGGTGTTTCTGCCTCACTTGCCCATAAAATTGCCAAGGAAAAACTACATTTAGTGGGTCTTTCACATCGTGCTATGCATTATCCGGCAGACTTATCCGGCGGGCAGAGGCAGAGAGTAGCACTCGCCAGAGCATTGGTTGGGGAACCTTCGTTACTGCTGGCTGATGAACCTACCGGTAATTTGGATCAACAAACCGCAGAAGAGATTTTACTGTTACTTTCTTCTCTTCACACAGACAACGCGATGACGCTGGTCGTAATAACCCATGACTCTACGGTTGCGAACCATATGCAGCGTGAATTACGGATGATGGATGGTCAATTGCATGAAACCAGAGGGCTGACAATCCATGCATGATAATCGTCAGTACAACAACTATGGTATGTCTGTATTCATGATATGGAGAGAGGCCTGGCGTAACTTAATGGCAACGGGAAGAAGTACTCTGCTTGCTTTATCGGGGATTGCTATTGGTTGCGCATCTGTTGTGGCATTTGTTAATACCGGGCATAACGCCACACTTGCTGCATTGAAGATGTTCAGCGGGCTTGATATCAACGTTATTACAGCAAGTCTGAACTCCTATAATCATGGAGTTGATAGTGAGTCAATTAAAATGGCTGATCTGACAACGGCTATTTCCGGTTTATCTTCAGCAGCACCCTGGATCTATTCTTCTTCTCCCGGGCGCTATAACGGGAAAACAGAAACGTTTACCATAATAGGCTCCTCTGCGGAACTGGAGGCGGTCATGCAATTGCGACTTCGTCATGGCCGATTTATCTCTGATTACGATCAGCGCTCTCCTTATCTGGTCATTGGCAATGAAGTCGCCGTTACCCTTGGTGAAGGAGATGCCTCCCGTATACTTGGCAAGCAGATTCAGCTTGGCAATTATTTATACACAGTGATTGGCATTTTCGATATAAAAGGGCAAAACCCCATCTTTCCTTTTTCTCTGGATTCGGTGGTGATTGCCCCTATAAATGCCATGCGCAAAATAACACCTAATACAGATCTGAATGGCATCATTGCTCGCACCATAACGACCGCAACTACAGAAACCGATGCAAAGGATTTATTGGCATTGCTCAAGCGCAAGTTCCCAGAGGTTGACATTGATGTTCGGGTTGCTCAACAACTACTGAAAGGGCAGACAGAACAAAGCAAAACCTTTTCTTTTATGTTGATCGGGTTGGCAGGCATTTCGCTACTCACCGGCGGCATTGCAATTTCAAATGTGATGCTGATGAATGTTTCAGCCCGACGAAAGGAGATCGGGTTACGTATGGCTTTAGGCGCAAGACCTCAGGATATCCGGCGCCTTTTTTTGTATGAAACAGCGGCACTGACTTTAGCTGGCGCAATTCTTGGGGCACTAGTCGGGGTCATCGTCGCCTTTCTTTTTGTCCTTTATTCTGGCTGGTCATTTTCTTTAGCCCCTTTATCTATTCCTTTAGGGATAGGTAGCTCAATTGTAGCGGGACTTATTTCCGGCTTTTATCCCGCACATAAAGCCTCTCAAATGGAACCCGTACAGGCATTACGTGATGATTAAAAAATATTTCCTTTATGGCTGTCTGACCTTGTTTTTCCTTTTTCCCCGAACAGGGATCCCTGCATCTGAACAGGAACGATTAACTTTATCAGAATCTGATTACAGTTTGCGAAAGGATGCCGCAGGGGAGGTTATAGGCCTGTCGTTGAGCGATGCGATATGGCTTGGTTTAAGGAATAACTATGCAATCCGCAGTGTTTATCTGGATCGTATCGCTCAGAAATTTGATTTACGGGTAGCAGAAGATCGATTCACACCAAAGCTACAGCTAAGTGGGCGTTACATTGCGGGTAAAAATCAGGATGCAAATTTTAGGAAAACCAATTTGTCTCCTAAGGCCACAGTACTCACTCCGCTGGGAACTCGCTTCACTCTTTCCTGGACTCGTGATAACACTAAATCGGGGATAAACAACGTTCACAATGATGGTGCAAGCATTACTGTGATACAGCCTCTTTTGCGAGGAGCGGGTACGGATGTTAACAATGCCCCAGTCTTACTGGGTAAACTCCAGGAACAAACCCATCGGCTGAATTTAAAAGCGACTATTTCCGATTCAATCACACAGATTATCCTGTCATACCATGCGTTACTGCGTGCTCAGGAGCAACAAGCATTATCTGCCGCCTCCCTTAAACGTATGCGGAAATTAGTTGAAACTAACAAAGAGTTGATTGATGCCGGCAGAATGGCTCAGACAGATATCATACAAACGCAGGCTGATCTGGCCATGCAGGAACTTTCGGCCAAGGAGGCTGAAAACAATGTCCATGCCACGAAGCTGGCATTACTTAAATTACTCGCTCTGAACCTCAAAACGCCCATCTATGCTATCGATACATTAAAAGGAACCCACGTCAGTCTGAACATTGAACAATCAATTCAAAAGGCACAGGCTCAACAGCCGGGTTATCTTATCCAGTTACTTTCTGCAAAAGTGGCAGATATTCAATTATTGCAGGCCCGAAATAATCGGCTCTGGGATTTATCACTGGTTGGAGGTACGTCCCAGTATCGTTCATCCTCTTCTGAAACCCGAAACTGGGAAAATTATCTGGGTATACAACTGGATATTCCAATAGGTGATATGACACAGAAACAAACGGAAGTTCAGGCCAGAGTAAATGTCCAGAAGCAGGCGTTACACTTGGAGGAGGCAAGAATAAATCTGGAACAAAGAGTCATCAATGCAATCCGCGATACAGAATCACGCTGGCAGGAATATCAATTAGCAATAAAAGCCAGCTCACTTTCTCAAAAGAAACTCGAAATTGAACAGGAAAAATTACAGGCAGGGCGATCCAGCAACTTTCAGGTCCTGAGTTTTGAAACCGACCTGAGAAATGCCGAAAATGCACGCCTGAATACGCTTATCCAGTACCTCAACTCTCAGGCTGAACTGGATCAGATTCTTGGCACTACACTGGAAAGCTGGGAGATAACGATCAATGAATAAACAACCCATGTTTAAACGTTATCGATGGGTCATAGCTGGCATGCTTGTAGTGGTGGCTTGTTTTTTTGCCTTTTTGTCTTCAGGGCATTTGTCCTCAGAAACATCGCCAACTCAGGGATCAGTACAGTGGATTGAGGTAAAACACGGTCTTATCGAAAAACGACTAGGCTTGGTAGGCAAGCTGCAATCCGGGCGTCTTGAAACCATACCCGCCCCATTTGATGCAATTGTCAAACAAGTCCTGGTCAAAGAAGGACAGCGCGTGAACGCTGGTCAGACATTAGTTACGCTTGATACCCGAAAGCTTGATATTGAGCTTCGGCAAGCGCAAGTTGAGATGATAAAGGCTTCATCTGCCGTTGATCAATTGCATGACTGGGAAAACAGCCAGGAAGTCATCCGGGCCAGAAGAAACGTCGAAAATGCGAACCATATGGTTATGGAATTGAAAAATAATCTCGCAAAAACACAGGCTCTTTTTTCACGGGGCATCGTTCCACGAATGGAAGTGGAAAATCTCGAACAGCAACTCCGCCGACAACTAACGGAACTCGCTTCAGTACAGGACGATCTTGCATCCACCCGACAAAAAGGAAGCACTAGTAATGTACGTGTTGCAGAGATGGAACTTCAGAATGCAACAAGCCGCTATCAGGCACTACAGGAACAATACTCCCATAAAGAAATCAAAGCACCATTTTCGGGGGTCGTGCTTAGGGCTTCACAGGGAGAAAAGGGGAAGTTCTTAACGATTCAGACAGGCGTTCGGGTTACCGATGGGATGCCCTTACTGGAAGTGATGGACACAACACAATATCAAGTACTGGCACAGGTTGAAGAAACCGATCTCGCCAAACTCAAAGAAGGGCAGGCAGTAAAAATCAGCGGGGAGGGATTTTCTGATCATCCTCTGGATGGAGAAATTGAAACTGTTGCTATGCAAAGTGTAAGTACGGATAAACCAGGATCGGCGATTTATTATGATGTTGTGATTAAAGTCACTTCATCCATGAAACAGGATTATCCCATCAGGCCCGGTATGAGTGCCAAAATCAATATTGTTGTTTATCGCAATGAACAGGGCATTGTTGTACCAGAAGCAGCACTAATTCATGATAGCAATGGACAATTAACAGTAAATTGGCGACCGGATTCAAAAGGTCAGACTATGCTTCGTCAGGTAACTGTTGGGGAGGCTATGCCGGAAGGTATGGAAGTCCACGGGCTGGAAGAAGGATTTATCGCAGTGCCTCATAATTATAAAAATTAAGTCAGAAATACTTTTGAATAGCATTCATCGAACTTCCCACTCTAAAAGAGTAAAGAGTGGGGAAGTATCTATAGATACTTCACTCTTTTCTAATGGCAACTACCGGAAGCAAAGCGTGTTAGCCGGTATGGATTTAGCGCTGTCTGTTCTATATCATTTATTATTTCTTCCTGTGCCAGCCGACATATCAGTGGCGCAAGTGTAATTGCTACATGCATACTGATCATATATAAGCCACGATAATCGGCGACTTTTCCGACGATGGGCATTTCATCTTCAGGCATCGGACGCAGGCCAACAGAAGCATTCTCCAAACACAGACTATCACTGCCTATAAAGGCTCTTTTTATGACAGGTAAGGCATTTTTTGCGATATATGTGGCACTGTGTTCAGGGCGGTCACTTAAATAATCCTCCGCTGCAAGCAAAGTGGTTCCTGATATCGGACGTACTTCCATATCGGGAGTTGAAATAATGTGGTGCACAAAAGGGGTTACAGCCTGATGTTGATACTGCACGATGACAGAAGGAGATGCAGATAAAGGGAGTTGTTCACCCAATTTTTCCATCAGAGAAATTGCACCGACACCGGCAGTCAGAACAACCTGATCAGCACAGATAATCCCTTGCGATGTAGTAACTCCAAGAATTTGTTTACCATTATGGTTAATGTTAGTTACTTCCGTTTCCGGCAGATAGGTGACGCCGTTGTTAAGAGCTTCCTGCAAAAGCACTTGTGTTGCGTGAAGGGGATCAACAGCACCTTCTTCCGTTGCAAAGGCAGCAAGCTCCGGGAGAATTGTAAGTTGCGGCTCCAGTGCCTGAAGTTCAGCTTTTGTCAACGCTTTGATATTAAAACCAGACTCACGATGAACATTAATAAATTCACGGGTTGCAGATTCAGTTTCCTGCCAACTGATAGCACCTGACCAATTTATCTTCAATTTTCCGTTTGTCTGTTTATCGAGATAATGCCACTCATTGAGTGCCTGTTGCCTGAGTTTGCTGTAAGCATCCGATCTGCCATAAGAAACATTGAGCCATGCAAAGGCCTGTTTAGTCACTCCGTTACCCGCCTGTCCTTTATCAATAAGGATAATTTCTCCCTTATAGTGGTTAGATAAACACCATGCCAGCGTTGTGCCAACAAAGCCCGCACCAACAATAATAATTTTGTTATTTTTCATCTGGTTAATGGTTCACCTCCCAAGATCCATCATGTTAGCGAAAATGACTTGTGCCAGGTGGTACAGGTTTATAAAGTTATTGATCATAACGGGATTCAACAGCGGTTAGTGGTTTGATACTCATTCCTTTAAGCATACTGAGCCATGCAAGGAACGTGATCCCCATCAGGATGATAAATAACGATTGAGGCGGCAACTTAGTGAGCACAACACCACTTATCATCGGGTTAAAAGCACCGCCTAGGAAGCCCAACGCCTGCGCCGAAAAATAGCTGGATTTCATTCCTTCCGGCGCGATATTGTCAATGAGCATATATTCACCCGGCGCATAGATTAGCTCACCAAGGGTGAAAATAACGGCTGCAAGTCCCCAAAGATAAAGGTTTTTGTCTGCTATCATAAAGACGGCCAGCCCCATCAAGAAAAAGAAGCTGCCTAATGTCATTAATCTCTTCAGGTTTTCAGGTCGTATGCGTCTACCTACCGCATATTGTAAGGTAACAACCACCGCAGCATTCACCGGCAATACAACACCGATAACCGCTTCAGCCAAAGTGCTGTTAGCTACGGTCAGGACATATTGCGAGATCCAGATGGTAAAAGAGCCGAACACCAGTGAACCGAGAAAAGTTGACAGGGTAAACCAAGCTAGTGCGCGATCACGTAACATTGCTGCCGGATTCCATACCGTTGTGGATCTATCACTGTCTGCGGCAACTCTGATACTTTGAACATAGCGCTGAATAAAAACAATAGGAACAGAAGCGGAAACTGCCGCCAACCAGAACGGAAGATTCATGCTGTACATTAAAAGCCATGTACCGATTGGCGGGCCAATAGTCCAACCTATATTAATAAAGGTGTAGTTCAGTGAAAAAACTTTCGCTTTCGTTGCCGTTGGCAGTGTATCGGCAAAATAACCTTTTAATACCGTCGAAAATACAGAATAGGCACAGTTTATCAACGAGATAAAAACCACAACTAAGCTTGCATGATTGACCATAGGAATCGCAATAAAACCACAGACAAGCGCAATAATGGCTAACAGCATGTAGCGTTTTTTATCGAATTTATCCGCCAGAATCCCGAACCCCATACTGAAAAGCACGCCAATAGTTAAAGCAACGGAGATAGCAAGCCCGATAATATCAACCGGCATCTGATACTGACGGGTCAGATAGATAGCCATAAAGGGAAGTGTGGCTCCACGCCCGATGGTCAAAAGCAGAGAAGAAACCAGTAATGCTCTGGTTGAGATATTTGATTTGGAAAACATTCGCTCACTACCTGAAAATAATTTTTGTTATACGATTGTTAATAACTAAGTTACAGAATTTTTCAGCACTAAGAAATGCCTCGGGCAGGTCAAAACAGTGAAAAGAGCAAAAACGGAATTTTGCATCACAGTTGTCCTGTATTACTGAATAAAAACAGATACTGTTAACTCAGGGCAGAGCATTATGCTGATGATTTTTACAGTGGTGTTATTTAGGATCACCCTCAATTAGGATTGAGACTAAACAACGTGGGCAGGGTAGTAACATCATCTACAAACACAATAATATGTTATTTACCGTGCTGAATATGATAATTTCCTATCGCAGACTTTAACATTCGTTTCAGGATTGTTCCCGTTTTTTTTATTATTCTGGTAATTATTGCGTTATGGATAAGGTATTCCTCTCCAAAGACTAAACCTGTCCAATCAAAATCTATTGGTATTCAAATAGACAACACAAACACATGGTAATTGCTTATGTACATTCCTCCCGAAGCAAATAAGGTATTGTTGATTATCCAGAAGCGATTAGCGGAATCGCTGGTAGCTGTCTATCTTCATGGTTCGGCTGTGGTTGGTGGTCTTCGTCCCTGCAGCGACGTAGATTTGCTCGTGGTCATTGACCAGCCAATGACGTCTGAGGTTCGGGAATGTCTTGCTGCCGATTTAATGAGGATATCGGGCCGACATCCTTCTGATCCTGATGGACGTCGCCCTGTTGAACTGATTGTTTTCTTACGCGCTGATCTCGCTGCATCGCTTTATCCTGCCCGGAGCGAATTCATTTACGGCGAGTGGCTGCGTCACGAATATGAAATGGGAGAAATTCCCAAGCCTATTTGTGATCCAGAACTGACCTTGGTGTTGGCTCAATCACGACAGGAAGCGATACCACTGGTCGGCCCGAACGCAAGCAGTCTTCTGCCAGCTATTTCAAGATCGGATATTTGCAGGGCTATTAAAGATGTCCTGCCGGATTTAATTGAGACACTACAGGGAGATGAACGCAATGTTCTGCTAACACTAGCGCGTATGTGGCGAACATTAGTTACTGGAGAGTTTGTCCCTAAGGATGTTGCTGCCGATTGGGCGTCTGCTCGTCTCCCTGCCATGCAGGCCACAGTCTTAGCCGATGCACGGGAGACCTACTTGAGGGGATGTGAAAAAGATTGGCGAAATCGGCAGCAAGAACTTCAGATCACGGTAAGTTCACTGCATGATTGTGTGTTAATGAATCTATGATACTCCCATCATGTTTGATGTTTTGTTTGAATCAGGTGGCCCATGTCAGACTCGTTAAACTTGCATAATCAGAGTGCCATAACAGTTTGATTATTTTAAAAATCGTGGGAATATCTCCGATATAGCTAAAAATATGAAATTGAGAGGGTTCTGTTATGTCTATATGGGTAGATGCTGATGCGTGTCCTAAGGTGATAAAAGAAATATTATATCGTGCAGCTGAACGTGAAAAAATACGGGTTACATTCGTGGCAAATCAACGATTAAGTGTACCTACATCCGCCTTTTTACATACGTTACAAGTCCCTGCTGGGTTTGATGTCGCTGATAATCAAATTGTTCGTTGCTCAGAAAGCGGGGATTTAGTGATTACAGCAGATATTCCTCTTGCTGCTGAGGTGATCGAAAAAGGTGCAATAGCACTCAATCCGCGCGGTGAACGTTATAGTGAAGCGACAATACGTGAACGCCTAGTTATGCGTGATTTTATGGATACGATGCGAGCGAGTGGAATACAAACGGGAGGGCCTGCTACTTTAAACCAACGTGATCGCCAGCGGTTCGCAAATGAACTAGATAAATGGTTATTGCAACAAAAAAAAGTATCTTGAAAAGAAATGTGACTATTGAAACCTCTGAGAGGTTTCAATCTCCAACAACATGATAACGATCCATTATGCGAAGTTATTAAATTCCCAACACGTAAACATACTTTAAGAAATCGCTTCATGAACTGACAGGACAAACTATCCCAGAGTAAAAGTAGAAAATAGAAGGCTTATTGATTAAAGAGTGCCCCTAGAATAAAATGTTTTCCCTTTTTTAATGCGCTCACCTTAGAAGCTGTTTAGGTAGCAAAAGGGAGTTTATCCTTTATACTGCAAAAAACGGCATTACTACTACAACTACTTAAAAATGAATATGAAAATTTGCATTGTTGGTTCTTCAGGTGCGGGAAAGACTACAGCATCAAAAAAGTTAGCTTTAGAGTTCCATACTACAGCATATCAATTTGACAAAATTTACTGGGATACAACGCAGGAAGAGTATGTAAAAAATTCACAAGAAGTTATTAACAACCTTGTAAGTGAAATTCAAGCTAAAAATGAATGGATAGTTGAAGGAGCCTATGATAAACGTTTAATTCCTTTTCTAAACGAATGTTCATTAATCATTAGATTTAAAGTTCCGTATTGGATTTGTGCAATTCGTATAGTCAAACGTTTTTTATTATCAAAGCTAACAAGAACACGTCCTAAAGAGACATTTTATAACAATCTGGAACTATTACGCTTTGCTAAACAGATCGATAATCGTTTAGATAACTTCTTTGATATGCATCCGGTCTTTGTATCTAAGATTGTTATTGTGAGCGATAGTCGTTCATGTATTGATAAAATTAAAAAACACCTAATGTAACGTGAATAAGCTAGTTTTATAACGCTATCTCAGTAAGGTGATCCCTGAGTAGTTGATAAGCATCAGTATTGCTATTCTGTTGATTGAAAAGGTTCCTGTGCTCCTCAGTTAACTGACAATAGAAGCTCCCATCATCTGTTACTTTTAATATCTGCCAAAGATCAGACCAACCAGTTTCATTACTGTGCTCTAACAGAGAGTGAGAAATGGATAGCCCTCTCGTAAGGCCTGAGAAAAAGACCACCTTATTATTTTCCGTTCTGAGCGCCAGATGATTGATGAAATAACACTTCCGATTATCTTTTCCTGCTAATAGATTAATAATTCCCTGAACGCCTAACGAAGATAAAATATATTTAGTATACAGCGAGGGAAAACCATTAAGAGCATCTATATGGAAGGTGCTGTCTTCAATAAAAACACAGGAAGAGGGAACATGCGGGATTTGGTTTAATTTAAATAGTAAGTTTTCCTGAGGATCTTCTGTTTGTAATTCTTTAAAGTCGAAGCTTTTATGAATCAGGTTTATGTTAGTGTTAGTGTTAGTGTTAGTGTTACCGGAAAAAATAGTTTCGGCATAAGAGTATTTCTTTGAGCTGGATGTGTAAAAACAGAGGTTCATAATCAGATCACTATTTTATTTATTATATATCCGGCATAAAAGCCATGTAAACTGCCAGAGAACTTCGATGGACGCTCTCTTGCAAGCAGTCAAGTTTTGAGAAAATCTCAATTCATTGTTTTTCAATGTATTATAGTGCACCTGAAAGGTCAAGCTGGTAGCTGGTAGTGTAAGTACCCTCGTAAAAGTTTGAGAACACTTATGAACTTATTATCCGATAAACTATATTTAACTTATGTTGATTGATGTTTAGTTGAATTAATGAAAACATGTATCAATGTCCATAATAAAAATAAGTCTATTAACAAATTAACCAATCCACATAATGTAAACAAGCAAAAAATAAAGAGGGGGCTAATTTTATGATTTTTAGTCAGTACAAAGCAGTTATGAACTTAATGTCCCATGGATTTAATTTAACATAATATAGATTATGCGAACCAACGTTGTAACAACAAAGTTGTAATGTCCGTCCAGCGACTTGGTACCTCCGACTCAGTGCCGCCATCTTCTTGCGCGTTATCGTGAACATGGTCCACTTGGAATGACCAGCCGTCGTCGTGGTAAAGCAAACAATAACCAGTTACCTCAGGGACTGGCCGCATACGCACTGAATATTATTCGCGAACGATATAACGATTTCGGTCCGACACTGGCCTGTGAAAAAATCCAGCAACCGCGTTATCGCCGGGCCTGTGCCGGTGAACTCATTTAGATTGGCGGTTGTGATCATCGCTGGTTTGAAAACCTAGCTCCTGCGGGTACTCGATATGCTGGAAGCGCTGAAGACCTTACAGACTCGCTTAAGTGAAATATTCGGGGTCAATCCTCAAAAGTTATAATGGATTGCTGTTCGAGATCATCAAATACATACGAAGATATTATTCTTGTAATATCAGAAGGATATATTATTTCCTGTGTTTGAATCAGCTCTTTAAGCCCCCACCAATGGTGATGATGGATAACTGATTTTTCGTTATCAGTCCACCCACTAGTGTTGATCTCGTCTTCATCGGATAAAACTATAAAAAAACGCTCTTTTGCCAGAACTGTTTCTCCACTGGGTAGCGTCATTTCGAAAGTTCTCTGCGCAACATATTGCCCGACATTATCCCGAAGAATGCCAGTTTCTTCTCTCAGCTCTCTGACAGCAGCCTGTTCAAAAGACTCACCATGTTCAACACCGCCACCGGGGGTAGCCCAGTAAGACTTACCTGCCAACGCATCATTTGTGTGTACAAAACGAAACAACAACACTTGCCTGGACGGGTTGACGATAAGCAACCTGGCTGAACACCGAACACGCATACCTTACGACCATATTCCAACGAAGAGAGATGTTCAGCTTAAATAACTATTTATAAATGTGAAGTAAAATTTATCTGAATCCACCAATGATTCATTTCTGAGAGCACTATGGACATTTCTACTTAGCCTTGACAAGTTCTTTCATCCATTATTTGTGAATTTTTTTGCTACTAGATCTATCGCTTCAGATGGCACCCAAGTAACAACAAATTAATCTTTAATGACCCAATTTAATGGGCCATTTTACTTTTCCTACATGCCCAAGGCAGTTTCAGCAAATTCCCCGAGTTCTATTTCAGAATTTTCGAATTTTGGATGATAATTTTGCCATAAAGAAGCATCCTTACCTCCTATCCACGGAGGTGCCACAGGCACACCTCCTCTCCAAAACTGAATACAAGATATAATCTTCGGGTCCCGTCTATTTCGGTAAATCCACCTTAGTTCACTCCCTGTATATGAGCTCCCTTTCTTTATCTTATTTTCATAATGTTTGTAGATAACGCTCTCCATATCGATTCCATCTAAAATGAAATGAATACATGATCGGGGCGAAGTCTGAGAGAACCAAGATAATCCTGCTTTGCATTTTCGGCTAGTCACCTGCTTGGAATAGTGAACATTTCCTCTAAAATCAACATCTAATCTTCCTTTATAATGACGTATTGAGTTGTATTTACAATGTTTTTTTATTGCGTCATCAAAACTTCCTTGATTTGATGGAAGTTGCTTCCCAAATAGATCACGGACTTTGCATTCATTCTCGGTTATTGAATATCTGTCAATTGTTGATATGTTATTAGTATCGCGAAAAAGGGCAAACTGTGGATATTTTTGAGCATATTTAGCTCTTTCTTTAGAAAGTCCAAATATAAGATCTCCTTGCTCAAAATTCATCTTGAATGGTCGATGAAATGGCATATTTACCTCCCAGTACATCTACTTCTATAAAACTATATCTATAATACTATAGAAACCATAAGATCCTTAACAGACATATAGATTCAATAAAAGTAATTTATAATTGGTATTAGTTTTCCTCAAGGTTTTTATCCTACCAAACTTTTCTTTTTTGTCGGCAGTAAAAGACTTTAAAAACAAGGTATTAATGTTTATCAAAGTTATTCGGCCTTGACTAATGCGGAATAAATTTTTTTACTAATAGGAAGATTAACGACAAAAACTCGCAAACAGAGGGCAATATGATTGTTTTTGTGACAGGGGCAACTTCCGGTTTTGGTGAAGCAATTACAAGAAAATTTATCAAACATGGTTCCATAGTGATTGCTACAGGACGCCGTAAGGATAGATTGGAAAAGTTGAAAAAAGAGTTAGGTGAACAATTCTACCCCATTCAACTTGATGTGAGAGATCACGCTGCAATTGAGCAAGCAGTCCAGCAATTACCAGATACGTTACGCAATATTGATGTTCTTGTGAATAATGCGGGGCTGGCTTTAGGGCTGGAACCAGCTCATCGAGCTAATATTGATGATTGGGAAACAATGATTGACACCAATACCAAAGGATTAGTAAATATGACACGCGCCCTGCTGCCTAACATGGTAGAAACCAATAGTGGGCATATTATTAATATTGGTTCTACCGCAGCAAATTGGCCTTATGCAGGTGGTAACGTATATGGTGCTACAAAAGCTTTTGTAAAACAATTTAGTTTAGGATTACGAGCTGATTTACAAGGAAAAAATATTCGAGTCACTGATATCGAACCAGGCCTTGTCGGTGGAACAGAATTTTCCCACGTACGTTTTAAAGGTAATGAAGAAAAAGTGGATAAAACTTATGAAGGTGCAGATGCACTGACTGCTGATGATGTTGCAGAAGCGGTATTTTGGGTTGCTAACCTCCCTTCTCGTGTCAATATTAATACATTAGAGATGATGCCAGTTTGTCAATCATTCGCAGGTTTAAGTGTACATAGAAACCAATAGTCCGTGACCTAGCCTTGCTAAATGGCACAATGAAAGAGGTTCAAATATGAAATTTGTGAAATATGTTTCTGCTATCGCTCTGTTGTTGTCATTCTTTTGGCAAACGCCTGCATTCTCTGCGAACTGCACATCAGATAGCACATGTGTAACCATTAATGGTGGCGGTGAGAACTCGATGAGCAGAGAAATAGCTCGTCAGAGCAAAGAGGAATGGAATGAGCAGAGAAACTTACGTAAGAAAGTAGATCAGCGCAGAGAGAAAGAATTTGATAAGTATGAGGTAGAAGTTGATAATCGCAAGGCCTGTTTAGAAAGCGCCAATATCAGTGCTTATTGGGAACCAAATACGAAACGTTGTTTGGATATTAACACAGGCCGTCCGATCAAACCTTGATAGACTCAACACCGACATCAAAGTAAGGAGTGATGGTGAAAAAAATCCTACTGGCTACAGCTTTGCTCTTTACGCTTTCACCCTTTGCAGTACAAGCTTCACAAAAGGTTACATGTGAAAGTCTGAAAGCGGAAATTGCACAGAAAATCATTAAAAATGGTGTTTCTGAAACGGATTTTAAGCTTGAAGTTATTCCTGATGACCAAGTTGCTAAGGACAACGCCGTTAATGGGAAAGTTGTTGGTCATTGTGATTCCGGCAAGCAGAAAATAGTTTATATCCGCCTTACTCACACTAATACGGATAAAACCACTTCTGGCGATAAGAAAAGCCAAGAATAACTCTCTTTTAGATTTAACAATAAAAAGGGGCATCTTTTGCCCCTTTTGTTATTAAATATCGATAGCTGATATTGCATTTGTATCCAAATAGCATGACAAATCGCGTTCTTCCGGTCTTAAGAGATATGGGATTTCACCAATTTGTGGTGCCGGTATGTGACACCGTAACCTTTCTAGTGTTTTAGCGTAGTGTGCTAATCCAGGGTTGATTCGGTTAGCAATCCAACCTACCAAGGGAACTCCATCGTTAATAATGGATTGAGCTGTGAGAATAGCATGATTAACACAACCAGCCTGAATCCCAACAACCAAAATAACTGGCAACTTTTCTTGTACAACCCAATCAGAATAAGGCACCTCATCTTCCAGTAACATACGCCAACCACCGTTACCTTCAATAATCACACGATCTGCTTTATTCCCTAAGTTTTTCAGCCCCTTTGTCATTTGGGTAAAATCAGCTCGATTTCCTTCTTCGTAATTACTTTCCCAAATAACAGGGTTGACCTCTTCATAGTCCACTTGAACGGGTGAGGATTGATATATGACTAAGGCATCACGATTACGTATCCCCTCCGATGTTTCTCGTTTTTCTGTTGCAATGGGTTTATACCCTACCGCAGTTGTGCCTTCACGATTAAAAACTTGCAGTAATGCGCGGGTAACAACTGTTTTACCAATGTTGGTATCCGTGCCTGTAACAAATAAGCGCGTTATCATAAGTTCATTTTCCGTTTTCCATAGTAACAGTACAGATAGACCGGTTACTCTTTTTAGCGAGCAGGCTTAGAGTGTAGGGGATGTATTTGAGGTAGGGATTGCGTTAGCTCAATGTTTTGCCTGATGTGAACTATCCTTATCCTTGCATGAGTGCTATTAGTAATTCACCGCTATATAGGGATTGTTTAATTAATGCTGCCGCAGGAAATGTATCTGTATTATCAAATTGAGTAGCAACTATATCAACCTGTTGGCTATAGCCGGGAAGAGAACGCTGAGATATCTGCTGCTGAATGGCGGGATAAAGGATATGTTTTACATTGTTCAGCGGCGAACCAATCAAGATCCTTCCAGGGTTAAAGATATTGACCATAATTGCCATGATACGCCCGATTTGTTCTCCGGCATCATGAATAATATCTGTTACCAGCGGATCTCCTTCTATGGCCGCCTGACAAAGTAAATCAATCGTCAATGGCACATTATCAATTGTCATCGTATTCACTAAGGAGTAAGGATGTTGAGTTGCCAGACTGCGGGCTTTCTGCAAAATGTTTTTAATACTGATAACCGTTTCAAGACAGCCCCGGTTACCACAGTAACAAAGCTCTCCATCGGGTTCGATTTGAGTATGTCCAATCTCGACGACACTATGATTCCCGGCATGGAGCATTTGACCTGCTGTTATAATGCCCGCCCCTACATTATCATCAATGACTAGTTGAATAAGATTCTGGTAGTTTTTCCCTGTGCCACATAGAGATTCTGCTATTGTCCATGCGGTTATACCGTGCTGTAAAAAGATCGGTAATCCTGTGCGTTGATGTAAGAATGCCCCTATGGGGATATCTTGGATATCGTAGTACGGTGAACTGTGAATTATTCCGTTAATCGGATCAACTATCGCATTAATGATAATGCTAATCGCTGTTAGACGCTCAAGAGCAGATTGATGTCGAAAGAAGAAGTTATCAATTTCATCAACGATGCAGTCCAGAAAAGACTGATTTTGAAGTACAGAGAATGGTAATTCCTCTTCTACCAGAAGATTGCTGCTCAAATCACGAAGCCCGACGACAATACTCGCTTTATTAATGCGGATACACAAGAATTGCCACCCTTCACTATCTACTTTTAATCCGATAGCAGGACGCCCCCGAAAACCGGGTTCGTGAAATTCAGCTTCTTTCACTAAATGGGCATCAATGAGCTCCCGCGTAATTTTAGTAATGCTAGCGGGTGCTAATTGGGCTTTTTTAGAAAGTGCAATTCGCGAGATAGGCCCGTATTGATCAATTAACCGATAGACCAAACCAATATTTGCCTGTTTAATCTGGTCAATATGACTGGGTTGAACATCGACACTCACCTCGCCTCCCGCTATTTAATTCGCTCCGCTAAAAAATTAATAATGATTATGTCGTTGTTTAAACGATAAGATATCCGTTTGAAGTAGAAATGTGATCTTTCACACGAACTTCTCGTGATTATTGCTTTTTATTAACATTGTTGCCTTTTATTAACAATGTCATCTACAAGTTTTCGTCTACCATATTTGAAATTAAAAGATTAGTTAGCCGAGCTGCCGCTGCACTATTATTGAAATTTTTATGCTTAACTAACCAAACTTCAGAGTAAGCCGGATTATTTGCTAAAGGAATATACTGGACGCCATCTAGTTTCATGCGGGTAAATGATTCAGTAATAATGCTTACCCCTAACCCTGCTGCAACCAATCCAAGTATTGTCATCGCCTCACCAGCTTCTTGTGAAATCATCGGCGTCACTCCTGCATTTGCCAATAAGGCGATAATTTCATCGTACAAAGCTGTCCCCACATCTCGCTCAAAGAACACCAGTGGATAATCAGATAACATTTCCAGACTAACGCCTTCATTAGCATACTGAAGTAGAGGGTGATCATCATATACCGCAAGCATAAAACGCTCCCGGAAAAGCAACTGATACTCTAAGTTATCTGGTAACAACGTATTACGCATAATTCCTATATCAATTCTACCCGTCTGCAAAGGAGCTATTTGCTGTTTGGTATTCATTTGATGCATATGAATAGCCACGTCAGGATAGCATTCTCGGAACTGACGCAGGCTAAGAGCCACTTTATGCATAAAAGGCGCGGTGGACGTGAAGCCAATGGATATTTCCCCTAATTCTCCTTGATGCATTCTGGCGGCTTTAATTGCTGCTGCATCGATTTGGGCAATTATCTGATATGCCTCCTGAAGAAACATATGTCCTGCGGGAGTTAAGCTAACATTTCGATTATTACGCATGAGTAGCCTGGCATTTATATTCGATTCAAGCGCTTGAATTTGCTGGCTTAATGGTGGTTGTGAGATATTTAATCGTTCTGCTGCGCGTCCAAAATGCAATTCTTCTGCTACTGCAATAAAATAGCGCAAATGTCTAAGTTCAACATTAGTGGCCATGCTCTATCACCCTAATTTTATCACCTCAATTGATACGTTAAACATATCATTCTTATTGAATTAATATATTAGACAAAATATTCACGAATTTCTATTCTTGATCTGAATCAAGTAGTTAACGTTTTTTTTTACTTAGATAAGGAAGTAGCGTGAATACAATCCAAAGCGTCAGTGAAAAATCAGCAGTCTCTGACGTTGAAAGTGATGTCGAGAACACGATCGAACAAAGGCGCGGGAGTAAGCAGCATTATATTCAACGTCAGGATGCAGCATACCTACGTGTAACGCTATCATTCTTTACTGTTGGGCTGGCAACTTTCGCATTGCTTTACTTTGTTCAGCCAATATTGCCAATTTTGTCAAAAGAATTTAACGTCTCACCAGCGAACAGTAGCTTAGCTCTATCACTCTCCACTGGAATGTTATCCCTTGGATTACTAATTACAGGGCCTCTATCCGATGCACTTGGCCGTAAAAAAGTTATGGTTATCTCATTGATTGCGGCAGCTATTTTCACCCTTTTGAGCTCTGTCATGACAAGTTGGCACGGGATCTTGCTTATTCGTGCACTTGTAGGTTTGTCAGTCAGTGGCGTTGCCGCTGTAGCCATGACTTATTTAAGTGAAGAAATCCATCCGAGCTATGTTGCCTTATCTATAGGGCTATATATTAGTGGTAATTCAGTAGGCGGAATGAGTGGTCGTTTGATTACTGGTGTGGTTACAGATTACTTCTCCTGGCGATTTGCTGTTATTTTATTGGGTACTTTTGCTTTGATCTCCGCCATCGCATTTTGGAAAATGTTGCCAGAATCCAGACACTTCAAATCTAGTTCACTAAAACCTAAAACATTACTCATCAACTTAAAATTACACTTCCGAGATGAAGGGCTTCCTCTTCTATTTGCTGAAGCATTTTTGCTGATGGGTAGTTTTATCACAATGTTTAACTACATTGGTTATCGGTTATTAGAGGCGCCCTATCATTTTAGTCAGACTGTTGTTGGATTATTATCCGTTGTCTACTTAACCGGAACTTACAGTGCAACAAAAGCAGGAGCCCTGACAAGTAAACATGGACGTGGCAAGGTATTGTTAGTTGCAATCAGTACAATGTTGATTGGTTGTATAATCACAATGTTCTCTTCTATCTGGGCGATCATGCTGGGAATGATGATATTGACAACAGGTTTCTTTGCCGCTCATGCTGTTGCTAGTGGATGGGTTGGAAAACGAGCTAAACGGGCCAAAGCGCAGGCTTCATCTCTGTATTTATTTGGTTACTACGTAGGTTCAAGTATTGCCGGTACGTTAGGTGGTGTATTTTGGATGCATTTTGCATGGAATGGTGTAGCAATATTTATCGCACTTTTAACCGCAATTGCTCTTTATTTAAGCTTTAAGCTCAATAAGTTGTCAAATTAAAAGAATATAATTGCCGACAATCTATTATGGATGTCGGCAATTTTCCAAGAGTCTCATTTAAAAACCTTAACTATTCGTTTTTTATTTGTTCACTCTTTGATTATCAGTAATAAGATTGGCTAGGCAACGCAATAATTTTTGTTAAATAACCATCAATGATCTCAATACCCCCTTCTTTCTTCAATGAAGATAATATACGTTGTATGCAACTGCGAGAAAGAGTACACCTCTGTTCTATGTATCTAATGGCAGAAATATTTTCTCGAAATTCATCAGGTAACGTTATTAGGCGAGATAATAGGTTGCATACAACCTCTTTGGCACCATGACGGAAGATACTAATATCTCTCGCATACAAGAAAGAAATTTTATACGAAATTATTCTCATCCACTCTCGGTAAAGATCATGCTTTTTTATGGTATTTAAAGCAGTAACTCTAGGGAGTTGATAGAGTTTGCAATCCGGCCCCAGCTCAATGGAATAATAAATTTCTGAACCGGAATAGAAAGATAACCCAATAATATAAGGTGAGAAAGACGTTGCGATGATTAGATTGTCATTTATTCTACGCATATTGACATAACTTTTCTCCAATAAAAAAAATTTAGCAAATTCATCTTCAATTTTAATAAATGTTCCTTGTGACGACGAATCTGATGTGATTAATTCAGAATATGGTAATAACACATCTATAACCTTTCTAAAGGAATTCACTGGCTTGACTAATTTTTTCATATTTAACAACCTTGGTGCATTGCTCACCCCACGGGAAATAATGTGGAGTGAAAAATAAGTAAAAAAATTTTCTTATGTATAACTGTGTGAATGTTTCCCTGATTCTTAAACAATCTATTAATATTTTAATGATAAAAATTCATAAATTCCTCAATTTTAAATTTTTATCACAATATTGAAATGTATCGCAATAGGCGTTCTTCTGCTCTTTTGTGTTATTGAATTTTTGTTTGGTTTTATTGTGGAGGTTTGCACGTTTTAGGGGTATAGTTAAAAGTATGTTGTAACTAAATAAAAAGATCTAAGGGTACAATTGTTGAGGATAGCAATATGAATAAATACCTTTCAATTGAGTCGCTTACAAGCTGCTTCAAAAAACAAGAAAAAAAATTATCTGAACTGATTGCCTTGTTAATGAACTACCCAATTATTGATGCCCGGGTATTCGAATTACCTCAGATAGAAAAAGGCGATGAACATGAGCAAGTAACTGAAATTACAGTTAATCCACTACAAGGAAATGAAGCTCTCAATTTAGGTTTACGCTTCTATCAGAAGTTATTCATACACCATAATAATCCCAATATCAGTAGCAAGGCTGCAAGTCGACTTCCAGGAGCATTATGTTTTGCAGTCAGCCACCAGCAATATAAGGAAGCAATGCGTGTAGTTAATGAAGTAAATCAATTAAAAGTCGAGCTGGAAAATATCGTCACCAAAGAATCAGGCGTCAGCAAAGAACAACGCTTTGAGTTTGTTCATAATCATTTGCGAGGGCTTATTACATTGAATGCCTACCGCACCATCACTCCCCTATTAAATCCTGATTCCATCAACTTTGGCTGGGCCAACAAAAACATCATTAAAAAAGTCACCAAACAACAAATTCTGGAACAACTGGAGAAAAGCTACAATGCAGGGCGAGCAGTTCCTCCCTACACCAGCGATCAATGGGCGTCTCTGGTAGCTCTGGAAATTACAGATATCAAGAAATTACCCGATGATGTGATATTGAAAATCAAGAGACCAGTAAAAGTGCAACCCATTACTCGCGTATGGTATTCAGAGTTACAAAAGCAAGTTCAATACGCGTGTCCACTTCCCGTTATTGTATTCTATACAGAGGACAGTGAAGCCAAACCAAAAATCGGCGCATTATCTGACTATAATGCCAATGCCATTAAACATAGATATAAACCCAAGGCCAAACCATTGGAGCTCGTCATTCCTCGTCTTCATCTCTATAAAGAAATTTAAGCGATAAAAAAACCGGAGTGAATATTCTCCGGTTTTTAAATTTAATGACGTAAACAGAAGTACATCATAGCAAAAACATTACTTCATGCTGCCAACCATATCTTCTGGACGAACCCAATCATCAAACTCAGCTTCAGTCAAATAGCCCAATTGCATCGCGGACTGTTTCAAAGTCAGACCTTCTTTATGGGCTTTTTTAGCAATCTCAGCGGCTTTATCGTAGCCAATATGAGTATTCAGAGCCGTTACCAGCATCAGTGATTCATTCAGCAATTGAGTAATGCGATCATGGTTAGGTTCAATACCAATCGCACAGTGCTCATTGAAGCTACGCATACCATCCGCCAGCAAACGAACAGATTGCAGGAAGTTATCAATAACCATTGGACGGAATACATTCAGCTCGAAATTACCCGACGCACCACCAATATTGATAGCCACATCGTTACCCATAACCTGAGCACATAGCATAGTCATTGCTTCACACTGAGTCGGGTTAACTTTGCCCGGCATAATTGAGCTGCCCGGCTCATTTTCAGGGATGGAGATTTCACCGATGCCACAACGTGGACCAGACGCCAACCAGCGAACGTCATTAGCAATCTTCATTAACGAAGCAGCCAAACCTTTCAGCGCACCGTGCGAATGAACCAGTGCATCACAAGTTGCCAAAGCTTCAAATTTATTTGGGGAAGTAACAAAAGGATGACCGGACAATTCAGCGATTTTCTTCGCAACACGAACAGCATATTCTGGATGAGTATTCAGACCGGTTCCTACCGCTGTACCACCCAAAGCCAATTCGCAAACATGAGGAATGCTGTCTTCAATATGTTTCAGGTTATGTGTCAGCATAGCTGCCCAACCAGAAACTTCCTGACCTAAAGTCAGAGGAGTCGCATCTTGTAAGTGGGTACGGCCAATTTTTACGATATTTTTAAATTCTTCCGCTTTGTCTGCCAGTGTTTTTTGTAATGCTTTTAACTCTGGTAACAAATGTTCACGTACTGCGGTAACTGCCGCGACATGCATAGCGGTGGGGAAAACGTCATTAGAACTTTGACTTTTGTTGACATCATCATTAGGGTGAATCAAACGTTCATTGCCCCGTTGACCGCCAAGGATCTCACTACCACGGTTCGCCAACACTTCATTCATGTTCATGTTGCTTTGAGTTCCCGAACCGGTCTGCCAGATAGCAAGAGGGAATTCTGTCGGGTGTTTACCTTCCAACACCTCTTTAGCCGCAGCGATAATTGCGTCACTACGTTCTTTAGGCAGAAGGCCTAAATCCATATTGACGCTGGCTGCTGCTTGTTTAGTCAATGCAAGAGCATGAATCAACGCAACAGGCATTTTCTCCTGAGAAATGCGGAAATGCTCCAGTGAGCGCTGAGTTTGCGCCCCCCATAATTGGTCAGCAGGTACTTCGATAGGTCCCATTGAGTCTTTTTCAATGCGAGTGGCTGCCATTACTATCTCCTTAGCACACAGAATAATTGAATACGCCGGAATAAATTTTGCAGATAAATTAGTCGGCATTTTTTTATAATGCCATAAATTTATGATCGATAATGCGACCTAATCGTGTTTATTGTATCGTTGTCATATAAATAAATTTATTTTTTATAATAGGAAATTCCGCCATGCTGAAAATGACTAATAACATTCAACATTATGACTGGGGAAGCAAAACTGCTCTGACGGATATTTACGGCATCGAAAACCCTGATAATCAGCCAATGGCAGAATTATGGATGGGAGCGCATCCGAAATGCAGTTCACTGGTGACCGATCCTGAAACCGGCGAAACTATCGCCCTGAATACACTGATCGCCAAGGAACCAGAAAAATATCTCGGAGAAGCGGTAGCCCGCCAATTCCAGCGTTTACCTTTTTTGTTCAAAGTATTGTGCGCGGCTCAACCGCTTTCAATTCAGGTACATCCTGATAAAACATCGGCAGAAGTGGGATTTGCTAAAGAAAATGCACTAGGGATACCTTTAGATTCAGCCCAACGCAATTATAAAGATGATAATCACAAACCTGAGTTGGTCTATGCGCTGACACCGTTTAAAGCCATGAATGCTTTTAGGCCACTGTCAGAAATCGCCCAACTATTGGAAAATATTTCTGCTGCACATCCTGATATTCAGACATTCATCCAGCATCCGACAGAACAAAACCTATCGTTTCTCTTTGCCCAATTATTGAATATGCAAGGCGAATCGAAACGGTTAGCAATTGCTGTCTTAAAGTCTGCGCTAAACAGCCATCAAGGAGAACCCTGGGATACTATCAGAAAGATGACCTCTTTTTATCCTGATGATAACGGATTGTTTTCCCCCCTCTTGCTTAACGTGGTCGAACTGAAACCCGGCCAGGCAATGTTTTTGTACGCACGTACCCCTCATGCTTATCTTGAAGGTGTAGCTCTGGAAGTTATGGCCAACTCAGACAATGTACTGCGTGCTGGTTTAACCGGTAAACATATTGATGTACCAGAATTAATGGCTAATCTGGATTTTATTCCGAAATGTGCCGATAATTTGCTGACCGTTCCAAAACAAGAAAAAGATGCGCTGAACTACCCTGTTCCCGTCAATGATTTTCATTTTTCTGTTTATGCTGTTTCAGAACAACCGATCACATTGGAGAATAATTCAGCATCAGTTTTATTTTGTTCTGAAGGTCAAGTGGTTATCAACGCTGATGAGCAGCAATTGAGATTATTCTCTGGTGAATCAATTTTCTTATCTGCTACAGAAAAAACCGTGATAGTGTCTGGTGATGGAAAAGTTGCCAAAGTATCCAACTAATTATTTTATATTCATATAGTTATATCTATTACATCGGTTGTTAATCACATTTTCAGTGAAAAATGATTAAAATATCTTAGTTAGGCTATACACTTAACAACCATTATTGACATAAATAAAAGAGCACATATCAACCATGCTATGTGCGTTAAAGGATGGGATTTCCACATGAAAAAATCGTTAGTTGCTGTAAGCGTTATTGTTGCTCTGGGAGCGGTATGGACAGGTGCATCATGGTACACAGGTAAAAAGCTTGAAGGACGTTTGGATAGTTTCATCGCAAAGGCAAACACTGAACTCAAAAAAGAATTTCCTGAAAGCGGTATCGAATTGCAGGCAAAAGACTTCAAACGCGGTGTTTTCAGTTCCGATGTCCGTTTAATCCTGAACATAAAAGCTATTCAGTCAAACGATAAAGGTGTTCCGTTAAGTAACGAAGAAATTATTTTTAAATCAACCATCGCTCATGGTCCATTTCCTGTTGCTAACCTGAAAACATTCAACTTAGCACCGCAAATGGCATCCATCCATTCTGAACTGGAACAAAGCAATACACTGAAAGAGCTATTTAAGCTTACCGAAGGAAAATCGCCAATCAGTTTAGATACCAGCATTAGCTATGGGAGAAGTCTCTCTTCCATTATGAACTTGAGCCCCATTAACCATACAGAGAGCAAGGAAAATGGTGAGAAGCGCGTTCTGTCATTCTCCGGGGCAAAAATCATTTTTGATACCAACCGTGATTTAAGTGCATTTTCATTTTCCGCCAAAAGTGATGAATTATCTTTCAGTGACCCCACCCAAAAAGAGTCGATTATCCTGAAAAGCATTGATTTGTCAGGGGAGAGCAAAAAAGGTAATTTCGATATCTATATTGGTAACCAGAACTACAGCATTGGCGAAATTGCCATGCATGGGATTTCTGGCGAATCCGATGAAACTTCTCTCAAGGGATTCAAAATTACGTCCGATTTGACAGAGGACAAAGATAACCTGAACATCAAAATCGCTTACAGCGTTGATGGAGTAAAAGTTAAAAATATAGATTTCGGCTCAGGTAAGTTTGTTCTGGGCATGGAAAAATTAGATGGTGAGTCTGTACGTAAGTTCACTCAGGCTTATCACGATAGTTTAGTGGCATCAGATGAGTTATCTTATGATGCCACGTCCTACGCTGTTCTCAATAACTTACACTTACTTCTGAACAAAAATCCACAATTCAGCATTGCTCCTTTCAGTTGGAAAAACAGTAAAGGTGAAAGCGCAGTCGATTTCAAACTTTCCTTGCAAAACATTCCTGAAGAGAAGAACGCGTTATTCCTGATGGGACCGGAAAAGATGATCCGCACTCTGGTCCAAGATCTGTCATTACGCGTTAGCGTACCTAAAACTATGTTGGTAGAGTCTATCACACAAGCAGATATCTTAGACGGTGCAGACAAAGCGGCGGCAGAGGCTAAGGCTGAACAACAGGTTCAAATGCTTACTCAAGAAGGGGTTAAGAAAAAAGTCCTCACTGATGAAAACGGTGTTATTGGCCTTAATTTCCAGTACGCCAATGACAAAGTTAAATTAAATAACAAAGAATCCAGCCTGCATGAATTCTTGCTTGATAATGGTCTTGTCAACTCCTATGATGATAACAATGGTGAACAAGACCCGCATGGTGATACAGATAGTGAGTAAAATCAGCATGATAAGGTTGAAAAAACCTGCACTGCTAAGACATCGCTAAAACATCGATAGTGCTTTTATTTTCTTGCCAGTCAATACATTGACTGGCTTTTTTTGTATATCTGAAATTTAATAAGAAGGATAAAAAATGATTGATACACAGCTTCCATTGACCGATTTACACCGTCACCTTGACGGCAACATTCGTCCCGAAACCATCTTGTCCCTTGCACGTCAGCATAATATCCCCCTTCCTGCTTATGAACTGGAAGCATTGCGTCCTCATGTTCAGATCATCGAAAATGAACCAAACCTTGTTAGTTTCCTTCAGAAACTGGACTGGGGAGTCACTGTTCTGGCTGATTTAGATGCCTGCCGCAGAGTCGCCATTGAGAACGTTGAAGATGCCGTCAACGCGGGCCTTGATTATGCTGAACTGCGTTTCTCTCCTTACTACATGTCCATGAAGCACCAACTACCTGTTGAAGGTGTTGTTGAAGCAATCATTGATGGCATCCATTCTGCAAGCCAGCAACATGATATTCAGATCCGTTTGATTGGCATATTGAGCAGAACATTTGGAGAAAAGGCGTGTTCTCAAGAATTAACTGGCCTTCTTGCTCATAAACAACACATTACAGCATTGGATCTGGCGGGCGATGAACTCGGCTTCCCCGGCCATCTGTTTGAACAACATTTCATCCAAGCGCGTGATGCAGGCTGGAATATCAGTGTACATGCCGGCGAAGCGGCTGGTGCAGAAAGCATCTGGCATGCCATTAATGAATTGGGAGCAACCCGTATTGGGCACGGTGTTAAAGCTATCACTGATCCGGCTTTGATGGACTATCTGGCTGAACACAGAATCGGTATTGAATCTTGCCTGACATCAAACCTGCAAACCAGCACAGTCGGCTTATTGCCAGCTCACCCGCTGAAACAATTCCTTGAACACGGTATTTTGGCATCAATCAATACCGATGACCCGGCAGTCGAAGGTATTGAAATTCGCCACGAGTATGAGATTGCTGCACCGGCAGCAGGACTGTCTCCAGAACAAATCCGACAGGCGCAGATTAATGGATTAGCAACCGCATTCCTCAGCGAAGCGGAAAAGCAAGCCCTGAAAGAGAAAGTGGCAAATCGCTAAGAAATACTACTACTTATTCTCAAAATCAGTTTTTTCAAAACCCGTGATTTAAAATGAGTTAACTCTAAAGGCAGAAATTAATCTGCCTTTTTAGGCTCTAAGCTGGGTTTTGAACGTCGTGCATAACGCTGAGCCAGAACCGCGCAAACCATCAGTTGGATCTGGTGGAAAATCATCAACGGCAATAACATTACCCCTACCATAGAAGCAGGAAATAATACATTAGCCATCGGTACACCATTCGCCAGGCTCTTCTTCGAACCACAAAAAACAATGGTAATTTCGTCTTCTTTGCTGAAGCCAAGCAAACGCGAACTATACACATTAATCATTAACACGAGCGCTAATAGAACACAGCACACAATACCAATCATAACAAGTGAATAGGCATCAATTTTATGCCAAATACCTTCCACCACCGCTTCACTGAATGCCACATATACCACCAGCAAAATGGAGGAACGGTCAGTCATGTTGACCAGTTTCTTGTGTTTTTCCACCCAACCGGCAATCAGAGGACGTGACAGATGACCAACAATAAAAGGAACCATCAGCTGCAATATAATATCTTTTATCGCCTGCCAGGTATCAGTATGAGCGCCCCCTTCATGCGTTTGAATTAAAAAACCAACCAATAATGGGGATAAGAACACACCTAATAGACTTGAAGCGGAAGCACTACATATTGCAGCAGCGACATTTCCTCCAGCAACGGAAGTAAAGGCAATAGCCGACTGCACAGTAGCAGGTAAAACACAAAGATAAAGAAATCCCATATAAACCGTAGGAGACATCCATTCCGGCACAATGAAATGCAGCCCCATTCCCAATATTGGGAATAAGACAAAGGTGCTAATAAAAATCACCAAATGCAATTTCCAGTGCCCGATACCTGCCAAAATCGCACTGCGGGATAATTTCGCGCCATGCATAAAGAACAACAATGCAATGGCGGCTGTTGTTAAGTGTTGAAACCATTTTTTAGCTTCGCCTTCACAGGGAAAAAACGATGCAATGATAACCACTGTAATCAATACCACTAAAAAAGGATCAATTCTTAATCTCTGCAACAAGTTCATTAAAATAGCTCCCTTTGCCTTACCGGCCACAGCGTGATCAATCAATCAGAATTGTGCGTTGTTCTTTTGCTGATTTTTCACCTGCTTCAATAAGCTTCATGATCAAAATAGCTTCACTGGCAGTCACTGGGTTAGGCTTACCAAACAAAATAGCATCACGAATTGCGGCATAATAAGTACCATAATGGCCGGGTAAAGTGGGTATCACTTGTGTAATCAAGTTCTCACCTTGTGACAACGTCACCGAACCATCACGAGCATCATAGCCCCAATCAGCCCGAGGGGGCCTTTCACCTGCTTTCAAGCGTTCTTCTTGTGGATCTAAACCATACTTGATGTAACTTCCATCCATACCGTGCAACGTAAAAATAGGCGATTCTGCTGCTGCAAGCATGGTTGCATGTAGCACGACTTTTAAATCAGGATAAGTGAGCTGTGCATGAAAATAATCCGCTGTCTCTGCATTCGGTCGTATCATGCCTAAATCCACCGTTATCGCTTTTGGCTTGCCAAATAGTTGAACAGCCTGATCCAATAAATGCGGGGCTAAATCATACCAAATACCACTCCCCACACCGGCAGCTTCACGCCAGCGTTGGCGAACAGCGGGACGGTAACGGTCAAAATGGGCTTCATAATATTTCAATGCCCCTAATTTATTTTCTTTAATCAGTGACTTCACTGTCAAAAAACCTGAATCCCAGCGACGATTATGGAATACAGATAACAATAAATTAGCTTCTTCTGCTTGTTTTCTCAGGGATTCTGCCTGTTCCACTGTAATAGTAAAAGGCTTATCAACGACAACATGCTTACCTGCCGCCAGAGCCTTTTGTGCCAGTGGATAGTGAGTATCATTGGGTGTTGGGATAACAATAAGATCAATATTCGGATCACTGAATAAGGTTTCCGGAGAGGAAGTCACTGACACCGTTGGCCAGTCTTTTTTTACTTTCTCTGCATCGCTACTTGAGATAGCCACCAGCTGAACATTAGGTGTTCCCGCAATCAATGGTGCATGGAAAGTCTTGCTTGCATAGCCGTAACCTACCAAACCAACTTTTAAAAAATCACTCATAACTGCCTCTAAAAATCGTAATACTACAAACCAGTAACAAGACATCAGAAAATAGCACCACCTATCATACGTTAGCAAATAATCCTGGTATCTGTGTTACCATCTTTTCTCTATATCAAAATACTCATTATGGAGCGAAGATTTCTTTATGTATCAATCCAATGATTATTACCGCATTAGCGGCTGGTTATTAGCACCTGCTGCTTACTTAATCATGACATTAATCGCCGCCAGCTTTATTCTATTGTTATATGCCATGATGTTTATCCATAAAAATGAAGCTATTCATCAATTCAATAGTAGCTTTACCGCTATGTGGTATATCTCAGTATTAACCTCAGCAATAATGTGGTGTTTTACTGCTTGGGTTTTGAAGTTACTTTTTATTCGTTCAAAACGCTTCCCACGTATTTTTATTATTTGGCTTATGGTTTCTGTTTTGATTGCCATAAAAACCTTTGCCTTTTCCCCCATTACTGATGAGATGGCAGTACGATCCTTATTATGGACATTACTGGCTGCTGCTGTTTTTGTTCCTTATATTAAACGCTCTTATCGCGTAAAAATGACTTTCACACAAGATCGATAACATACCCCACAATTGATTGTTATCATTGCCCCTACTTGCCTCACCGTCAGGTGAGGAATTTCTATTCAAACTGTATATTTTCCAGCATATTATTTTCAGGTATAGCAATGACTGAATACCTCTTGTTATTCATTGGCACAGTTTTGGTCAATAACTTTGTTTTAGTAAAATTCCTGGGGCTATGTCCTTTTATGGGCGTATCCAAAAAACTCGAAACCGCTATTGGTATGGGGTTAGCAACAACTTTTGTTCTAACGTTAGCCTCTATCTGCTCATGGCTGATAAATACCTTGATTCTTGTACCGCTTGATTTGGTTTATTTGCGTACTTTGAGTTTTATTCTTGTCATTGCGGTTGTTGTTCAATTTACTGAACTGGTCGTCCGCAAGACAAGCCCGACACTTTACCGGCTCTTAGGGATCTTCCTGCCACTGATTACAACTAACTGTGCTGTACTCGGTGTCGCCCTGCTGAATGTCAACCAATCCCATGGTTTTCTTCAGTCTGCCGTATACGGTTTCAGTGCCGCGGCGGGTTTTTCCCTCGTTATGGTACTGTTTGCCGCCATTCGTGAACGTTTGGCTGTTGCCAATATTCCTGCCCCTTTTCGTGGTTCATCGATAGGGCTTATTACTGCGGGATTAATGTCCCTTGCATTTATGGGCTTTAGTGGTTTGGTGAAATTCTGATGATGTCATTATGGCTTGCTATCGGCGTACTAAGTATGCTCGGGTTAAGCTTTGGCTTGATTCTTGGCTTTGCTGCCCGTCGTTTTAAAGTAGAAGAAGATCCGATTGTTGAGAAAATCGATAATCTGCTACCACAGAGTCAATGCGGGCAATGTAGCTATCCCGGCTGCCGCCCTTATGCAGAAGCCGTTGCCAATAACGGTGAGATGATCAACAAATGTGCGCCCGGCGGAGAGCAAGTGATGCTCAAAATATCCGAGTTACTGGGTGTTGATCCTCAACCATTGAACGGCGATGAAAGCGTACAAAACCCGGCCAGAAAAGTGGCTTTTATTGATGAAGAGAACTGCATAGGCTGCACCAAATGTATTCAGGCATGTCCGGTTGATGCCATTATTGGTGCAAACCGCGCTATGCACACTGTTGTTGAAGATCTCTGCACGGGCTGCGACCTGTGTGTCGCACCTTGTCCAACTGATTGCATTACAATGATCCCTGTAGCAACGACCACCTCAAATTGGAAATGGGATTTAAACACCATTCCGGTAAAAAACATTCCTGTGACACCTGAACCTACTATGTTCTCTCCTGTTAAACCTGTTGAGGTTAAAAGCAATGTTTAATCTACTCAACTGGCTTAACAAGAATAAAATATGGGATTTTGAGGGTGGTATTCATCCACCGGAAATGAAACTGCAATCCAGCCGTACGCCATTACGCTACGCTCCACTGCCGAATGAATTCATCATTCCCCTGCAACAGCATTTGGGGCCGGAAGGTGAATTACTGGTTAAGGTGGGTGATAAGGTTCTGAAAGGCCAACCATTGACTATCGGAACAGGCCGAACCGTTCCTGTCCATGCCTCTACCTCAGGGACGATTACAGCAATCGAACCTTGTGTTACGGCACACCCTTCCGGGCTGAAAGAATTGTGTGTCCGGTTGCATCCTGACGGAGAAGACCAATGGTGCGAGCGAATCCAATCTCCTGATTACACAAAACTTGATGCCGATGAATTATTACAACGCATCCAGCAAGCGGGCATTGCGGGTTTAGGTGGTGCCGGCTTCCCGACGGCAATAAAACTTAAGGGCGGGAAATACAACCTCAAGACGTTGATTATCAATGCCGCAGAGTGTGAGCCCTATATTACTGCTGATGACCGCTTGATGCAGGAGCATGCGCAAGAAGTTATCGAAGGGACTCGCATCCTGATGCACTTGCTCAACCCAAAACAGGTGTTGATCGGTATTGAAGATAATAAACCCGAAGCAATTGACGCTCTGAATAAAGCGCTTAATGGTGATAAGTCTATTATTGTACGGGTAATTCCAACGAAATATCCTTCGGGTGGAGCCAAACAACTTACCAAGATTCTGACTGGTAAAGAAGTTCCATCCGGTGGGCGATCTTCTGATATCGGTGTTCTCATGCAAAACGTCGGTACAGTGATGGCGATTAAGCGCGCTATCATTGATGGAGAACCCCTTATTGAACGCATCGTAACCCTGACAGGAGAAGCCGTCACTTCCCCGGGTAACTTCTGGGCACGCCTTGGCACGCCGGTTCGGTTCTTGCTACAACAAGTTGGATTCAAGCCTAAAACAGAACAAATGGTCATTATGGGTGGGCCATTAATGGGCTTTACCTTACCTGATCTGAATGTGCCCATCGTCAAAATCAGTAACTGTATTCTTGCTCCTTCAGCGCAAGAAATGGAACCTAAAGAGATTGAAGAGGCTTGCATTCGCTGTGGCTTATGTGTTGAAGCATGTCCGGCCGGATTACTGCCACAACAACTCTATTGGTTCAGCCGTGGGCAAGAACATGAAAAAGCTAAAAACCACCATTTATTCGACTGTATCGAATGTGGTGCTTGTGCTTATGTGTGTCCAAGCAATATTCCCCTCGTCCAATATTACCGACAGGAAAAAGCGGAAATACGGGCTATAGACGCAGAAACACGCCGTTCTGCTGAAGCGAAAATTCGTTTCGAAGCCAAACAAGTGCGTATGGAGCGAGAGAAATTGGCGCGTGAAGAACGCCATAAGAAATCAGCTGTACAAATAACCAGTAGTGATAAAAACGCTATCGAAACCGCACTTGCTCGCGTGAAAGAAAAGCAGAACAATGCAGGCGAATCGATCACGATACAAGCAGGACAATTACCGGACAATGCAGCGGTCATTGCGGCACGTAAAGCCAGAAAAGAACAATTACGTGCTCGTCAGGCAGAAAAACAGGCGGTTTCAAACTCAGATACAGATACAAAAGCAACAGTATCAACTGAGAGTGATGATCCCCGTAAAGCTGCTCTCGCCGCTGCAATAGCCAGAGCAAAAGCGAAAAAAGCAGCCCAAAGTGAAGAAGTGACAACATCACCCGCTGCCCCACAAAATAGTGTGGAAGTGGAAGAAACTGATTCGCGTAAAGCCGCTGTTGCTGCCGCAATTGCCCGTGCTAAGACAAAGAAAGCCGCACAGAATCAGTCTGAACCTGCTGCACAGCCGGTCGTTACCGCTGAGCCGGAAGAAACCGACCCACGCAAAGCTGCCGTTGCTGCCGCGATTGCCCGTGCTAAGGCAAAGAAAGCCGCACAGAATCAGCCTGAACCTGCTGCACAACCGGTCGTTACCGCTGAGCCGGAAGAAGTCGACCCACGCAAAGCTGCTGTCGCTGCCGCAATTGCCCGTGCTAAGGCAAAGAAAGAAGCTCAAAATCAGCACCCCCCTGATATAAAACCAGTAGTTGCCGCTGAACCGGAAGAAACCGATCCACGCAAAGCTGCTGTCGCTGCCGCAATTGCTCGTGTTAAAGCCAAGAAAGCAGCCCAAGAAAAACAAGAAGTTCCAACAGAATAGTGACATTTATCAATGAAATTCAGGCCAGTAAACACTGACAATAACCAGCTAAAAGTCGCAAGTTCGCCTTTTACACACAATCAAAAAAGTACCAGCCAGATTATGCTTTGGGTGGTTTTAGCTGCCATTCCCGGTATTGCTGTACAAACCTACTTCTTTGGCTATGGCACCTTGTTCCAAATCTCCTTAGCAGTCATTACCGCATTGTTAGCGGAATCCGCTGCCATTGCGCTAAAAAAACAGTTGGTCATGCCTTATCTCAAAGATAACTCAGCTTTAGTGACAGGGTTACTTCTGGGAATGAGTTTGCCACCCTTAGCCCCTTGGTGGCTGATTGTTCTCGGCA
Source organism: Xenorhabdus khoisanae (assembly GCF_001037465.1). Taxonomy (GTDB): domain Bacteria; phylum Pseudomonadota; class Gammaproteobacteria; order Enterobacterales; family Enterobacteriaceae; genus Xenorhabdus; species Xenorhabdus khoisanae. The sequence goes on along the minus strand of NZ_LFCV01000039.1, from coordinate 20,506 downwards.
CATTTTTTGCCATCATTATTGCCAAACATTTGTATGGCGGGCTTGGACAAAATCCATTTAACCCTGCCATGGTGGGCTATGTCGTTCTGCTTATCTCATTTCCTGTGCAAATGACCAGTTGGATGCCACCCGCTTCTTTACAGGCATTCACTTTAACCCCTTGGGATAGCCTGATGGTTATCTTCACAGGGCATACACCGGATGGTTCTACCCTGCTACAGCTACAACAAGGCATTGATGGACTGAGTCAGGCAACACCGCTGGATAGTTTTAAAACCGGCAGACTGACTCACGATATTAATGAAGTATTACAACAGCCGATATTGCAGGGTACTTTGGCGGGTATTGGCTGGCAATGGGTTAATATTGCTTATCTGATCGGTGGGTTAATTATGCTCAACCGAAAAGTTATCAGTTGGCAGATCCCAGCCGCATTTATTTTGTCATTAGGTGCCTGTGCATTGCTGAGCTGGCTTATTGATCCCACTCGCTATTCTTCACCTTTATTGCAGCTTCTTTCCGGCGCAACCATGTTAGGTGCCTTTTTTATTGCGACAGATCCCGTCAGTGCATCAACAACGCCAAAAGGCCGTTTGATTTATGGGGCCATCATTGGAGTGCTGATTTGGGTGATTCGTGTTTATGGCGGTTATCCGGATGCCGTGGCATTTGCTGTATTGCTGGCAAATATCTGCGTGCCGCTGATTGACCATTACACACAACCTCGTGCTTACGGCCACAAATAGGGAAAAGGAGACTGCTATGTTAGAAACTATGCGACGTCACGGTGTTATCCTTGCCATTTTTGCCGCCTGCACGACGGGCTTAACCGCGATTGTTTATTCATTGACAAAAGACCGGATTGCGGAACAAGCCGCGTTACAACACAAGGTATTACTGGATCAAATTGTTCCCCCAGCTTTATATGACAATAAGATGCAGGATGAGTGTTATCTGGTAGTAGACAAAGCGCTGGGTAACACCCAGCCTCATCACCTTTATCTCGCCCGTAAAAATGGTGTTCCTGTTGCGGCTGCACTGGAAAGCACCGCACCGGATGGCTATTCAGGGGCGATTCAGTTACTGGTCGGTGCGGATTTTTCCGGCAAAGTGCTGGGTGTTCGGGTGACTGAACACCATGAAACACCGGGATTGGGAGATAAAATTGATACCCGGATTTCCGATTGGATCAATGCCTTCTCTGGCAAAAAAGTGATGTCAAAAGACGATCACAATTGGGCGGTTAAAAAAGACGGTGGGGAATTTGATCAATTTACCGGCGCAACCATTACCCCGCGTGCCGTTGTTAATGCTGTTAAACGGACTGCCCTTTATCTGGAGACGGTTCCTGAACAACTTTCTTCGCTTCCAACCTGTGGAGAGGAATAATTATGAGTGAAACCAAAAACCTATTTATTCAGGGGCTATGGAAAAACAACTCCGCATTGGTACAACTTTTAGGGCTTTGCCCTTTATTGGCGGTTTCCTCTACCGCAACTAATGCGTTGGGATTGGGATTGGCAACCACACTGGTTTTATTGAGCACCAATATTGCTGTATCTGCTTTACGTCGTTGGGTTCCTCATGAAATCCGTATCCCCATTTATGTGATGATCATTGCCTCTGTTGTTAGTGCCGTTCAGATGCTGATCAATGCCTTTGCCTTCGGCTTATATGAATCATTGGGGATTTTTATTCCCTTGATTGTGACTAACTGTATTGTAATTGGCCGTGCGGAAGCCTACGCATCAAAAAATTCAGTCTATCATTCAATGATTGATGGCCTTGCGATGGGGTTCGGAGCAACCTTTGCCCTGTTCGTACTGGGCGCGATACGTGAAATTCTGGGTAATGGCACACTGTTTGATGGCGCGGATTTGCTGCTGGGCAGTTGGGCAAAATCATTGCGGATTGAAATTATTCATATGGATTCCCCCTTCCTGCTTGCTATCCTGCCACCCGGCGCATTTATTGGACTAGGCTTAATGCTGGCAGGAAAATACATCATTGATGAACGCATAAAGAGCCGGACAGAAAACAAAGAACGCCAATATAACGTAGACAAAGGCTGTGGAAGCCATATCACAAGAATCTGAAGGTGCAATTAGCGATGAATCAACAAAAACGGGTCGAGATACTCACCCGCTTACGGGATCACAATCCACACCCGACGACCGAGTTGGTTTTCAATTCCCCTTTTGAATTGCTGATCTCCGTTTTACTCTCTGCACAGGCGACAGACGTCAGTGTGAATAAAGCAACGGCAAAACTTTATCTCATTGCCAATACGCCACAGGCGATCCTTGATTTGGGGGTTGATGGTTTGAAAGAGTATATAAAAACCATCGGGCTATATAACACCAAAGCGGAAAACGTGATTAAAACCTGCCGGATTTTGCTGGAAAAACATCAGGGTGAAGTGCCGGAAGATCGCGTGGGATTGGAAGCGTTACCGGGGGTAGGACGTAAAACGGCTAATGTTGTGCTAAACACCGCGTTTGGCTGGCCGACAATTGCCGTTGATACCCATATTTTTCGCGTCAGCAACCGGACGCAATTTGCGCCCGGTAAAAATGTTGATGAGGTGGAGAAGAACTTATTGAAAGTGGTGCCCGATGAATTCAAGGTGGATTGCCACCATTGGCTGATTTTACATGGCCGTTATACCTGTATCGCCCGTAAACCGCGTTGTGGTTCTTGTATTATTGAAGATTTGTGTGAGTTTGGGGATAAGACTAAATAATAAGAACACCATAGATTAAGCACCTGTTCTAATAGGTGCTTAATTTTTATCCTTAAATTTCATCAAGGGAATGAAACGCTACTTTCCTAACAAGGAAATAGGTTGAATATTTAACCTATATCCTGGACGCCCAATAGATTTAGACAGATCCTCTTGAGGATTTTGTCCAACACTACTACCCACCAATCCCAGTGGATCGATCCATTTAAGAGGATTCGACACATAACTGTAGGGATTCATTCCCCCCGCCAATCCTATAGGATCAGGCGTAATATACTGCCCTGTCTCACAATCATAATACCGAAACCGATTGTAATATAACCCACTTTCTTTATCCTCATACTGTCCGGCAAAACGCAGGTTGCAGCTAACGTGATAATCTTCATCATTCGTAGCCAATAACGGTATTCGCTCAGCTTTGCCCCACGTTGTCAGTCGGTTTGCCCATACCAGTTTACCGTCTTCACTCAATATTTCCCGTGGCGTTCCCTGATGATCACTGACGATATAATGTAGTTTGCCTTTTTCATAACGAGCTGAAGGCATTAATGCTTCTGGCTTATATAGCCAGCAAATACTGTGATCATAGTCCGGTGTACCATCTGCATAGAGTGGCGTCTCTTCAACCAATTGATCCCCATTCCAGAAGTAGTCATACCCCATGATGGTATCGGGTTTTACCATTAAATCCGGTTTACCGTCCAGCCAGCGTTGCAAATTAGCTGCTGCCAGTTTGCCATCATGCACTTTTAATTTGCGGATACGTCTCCCAAAGGCATCATAACGATAATGCCAGCGTGAACCATCCGGCGTTTCACAATGAGTTAACTGGTTTTGTGTATCCCAGTGATAACGCCATACCTGTGGTCGGAAACCATCACGATGTTCGGTTTTTTCCACTTGCCGGCCGTTGTCATCATAGCGATAAGTGACATTGTCACGCTGAATAACTCGTCCTGCCTGCTGATGCTGTTCAAATCGTTCAATTATCCCTTGTGCATCCACCAGCATATGTTGATTCAGATTGCCATTGGCGTCATAACGAAACTGTTCTTCATAGGGCAATCGGCCATTAAATGTGGCGCTAATAACCTGGTCATTTTGGTTATATCGATAACGAGTCTGCCCCCAGATACCGTCATCGATCCTTCTGACGCTGTATGCTCGGTCATATTGCCAGCTACGGTTAACCGCGGTGGCCTGTGGTGGAAAATGAGGATCATTTTGTACCACTGTTTCGCGAAACAGTGGTGTGACTCGCCCGGCTGATTGGTGTGCCAGCAATCCCGTCGAGGTATACCGACTGGCAAGAATAAACCCTTCCGCACTTTCCCGAACAATTTCTCGCCCTAAAGCATCATGGCTCAAGGTCAGCGGCGTATGTTGATTAAACTGAAAATGGTTAACAGTTTCCATAACGTTATAACCAAAGCGCAAGGTATGCTCACCAATGGTCTCAGCCGTCAATTGTCCGGTCAGATTATCCCATTCGCGAGTAATTTCCCGTCCATTGATGCGTTCACAAATAGGCAAGCCAGTCACATCATATTCATATTCCACAACGGCGTCGTCATTTACTGCCCTGATAATCTGGCGACGGGAATTATATTCATAAATGGTCGTCGATTTCAGTTCTTGCTGATCTCCCGCCTGATACCAAGTTTCCTGTCGGGTTAACAAACCTGCCGAAGAGTAATACCAGCGCAGCAGGTGATTATCTGGATAGCGGGCCTGAGTGCGTCGCCCCAATGCATCATACTGATAATCAATGGTACGGCCGGTAAAATCGGTTTCACGAATAATCTGACCCGCGGCATCCCGTTCATAGCGATAAGTTTCCCCTGTCGAGGCAGTAACAGAGCAAAAACGAGTGAGACGATCATAACCAAAGTGCAGTGTCGTACCATCCGGGCGGGTAATATGGGTCAGCAGGTCAAAAGCGCCATAACCATAGCGAGTGGTGCGGCCTTCTCCATCGGTAACAGCAACAATACGTCGTTCACTGTCATATTCCATATGCTGGGTAACGCCATCCGGCGACTCAACTTCTGTCAGACTGCCATTATTGAGGCTGGCATGAACAGGACTATAGCGGTAACGGGTTTCCTGCTTAAGTGCATCCGCAGTACGGCGCAAACGCCCCAGTTCATCCAGCTCCAAACCCGTTGTTTGTCCATCTGGGGTCATAATCGCAGCAAGCCGCTGATATTCGTCATAGGCATAATGCCATTGCCGACCATCCGGTAACTGGCGTTGCCGCAATTCGCCGTGAATACCGTACTGATATTCTTCTCTATGCCCTTGCGGATTGGTGACTGCCGTCAAATTGCCTTGTTCATCATGATGGAAATACCAGATATCGCCTGTGGGTAAGATTGATTTAATCAATTGACCATGTTCATCATAGTCATAATAAAAAGCCTCCCCCGTTGGTAGTGCAGTTTCAATCAGTGCACCATCATTGTTGTATCCAAAGGTGGTGTAGCCTCCCAGTGGATCAATTTCCCAAACTTTCTGGCTGTAACGCCATTGCGTGCGTGTTTCACGCCCCAGCGGATCAATCTTACGGATCACGCGATTATTCTGGTTGTAATAGAAAAGCGTTTTTCCACCTTCTGCATCAAGATAAGTGGTAACACGGGCATCATCGTCATAGATAAAGCGATCAGACCAATAACCACTAGAAGAATCCACGGAAACAGCCCGCCCGCATTCATCATAATGAATATAAAAATCCGTCTTATCTGTATCGTGCCAACGGGTCATAAACCCTTGTGCAGTGTATTTATGCCATAAATGGTTTTGCTGGAAAGCGTCGCATTCTGCAAGATAACCATGCTGGTCATAACGACAGGTGACCAAGCGTTGTTGTATCTGCTGAAAATGGTAATCCACTGCCTGAAGTTTCTCATCCTGATAGTGTAGAGATAACCGGAAACCATCATTGCGTACAATCTCAACTAACCGATGTTGGTTGTCATAAATAAATTGAATACTATTCTGATGGCGATCAGTAATGGCAGACAACCGGCGCCGGTTGCCTTCAATAGAGTTAAAATGAAAAGTTTGCTGGCTCTGTTTATTAATCAGACGTAATTCACCATCAATTTCTCCGGTCAACAAACAATGCAGAAGATGGCGATTACGTGCCAGAATCTGATTTTCCGGTGTCGAAAAATCATAAACCTGCCCGTCTGCATCGGTGAAATGGATCTTTTCATTATCTATCACGAGTTGACGTGACCAATCGTCGATCCATTTAGGCCCCAATAATCCAGACAGATTGGAAGTAGAACGATAAATTCGGGTCAGGGTAATGGGTAACAGCCCCGGAATGGTGATAACCGGGAAAATTTGCAGGTAATCCCCTGTGGTGACATCAATGGGGTCGCTTATTAGGTTAGGAGGAGATGAGTTACTGCCTTTTCTGCCCTCTGATGGGTTAGCCTGATCTGTCTCTTGTGGATGATTGGGTGTCGAAGGATTGGTTGGAGGTTTGTTACCATTGCTCTTTACTTTGCCACCCGCAGGTGCTTTTTCATTTTCTTCTGGATAGATTTTTTTGACGGCCGCTTCCTGATCTCTGCTTTTTGCTGCTGCTTCAAAGCTTGCTTCCTGTTGTGGCGGGCTTCCTGGAGAAGATTTTGCTGCAACTTTTGCCTCTGTGTTTACTACATGATTCCCAGGAGCTTGTGCAGAAGCCACGCTAGTTGCGTTAGCCTCGCTCGTAGACTGAGATATTGGCTTTTCTCCCAATTCCTGTTTAAAATTGTCAGAGTGGCTGGCTCCTGCTTTATTCTGAGTATTTGCCTCAGCGCCTCCTAAATTTGGTGTCTTAGCACCAGCACCTACTCCGGCACTTTCAGCGTGTTTTGCCAAAATATCCTTCAAGGTGACCTGAAAAAGGGTGTCTTGGTGAGCTTTCGCCCAGGCACTTGCTTCGGCAGAATTTAAACCATATTTTAACATTTGATCCAAATCTGAATCTTGACCTACCAAGAATATAGACTCTCCATCTTTGATTCCTATAAGAAAACGACCGCTGCTTTTTACCTCTGGAAAAAACTTAACAATATTTAACAGATTGTTATCAATAGGTACCGGATAGAATGTACCGTTTATGGAATACCCCGCTGATATAGTACCAGCCCCCAGATTATATTTGGCTTCTACATAATTATTAGGTAAACTTCTTTTCAGCACGAGGTCTGTTACTTTCCTCAATATCTCACCAAGTTCTTCACTAGAAATAGGAGGGTTAGCTTCCCCGGGCTTGTTTGGTTGCCGTTTAGCTAAATTTGTCGCTATTCCTATACTATTAGCTACAATCTTATTTATATCCTTCTTTTCGCCAGCAGCAGTATTTAATATACTCTCTGCAAGCCCTAAGACATATTGAGTAAGTTGTTGATTTTCAGGACCTGACATATCTATTCCTTATTTCCCATTCATCCAAAACTGATCCCCATGGCGCAATATCAGTTTCTTGCCTGCCTGAACAGTTTGGCTGTGTTCTTTCGGGTAACACTTCCCCCCTACTGTGCCACTTTTCACCCCCATAGCCGTCCCTGCTTCATCACCCAATGTCTGCGGGACAAAACTTTGATCCAATACCACCATAGGCTGCCCGTTTGCCCGTACTGATGTTACCGGTGCAGAGGCATCCCCCAGTTTCGCGATAACCGGATAAGGAATCGGCGGTGTGGCTGGTCCCATCGGGGTTTTACAGACATCAGGAATCAGACTGATAATCATCCATTGGGTATCTTTACGGGCAATATAGTTATCCGCCATGAGGCTTCTCCTGTTCGGGTGCAAATGTGATTAAGGGGGCTTGGGGATTGATTTCAAACCGTGCTTCTGTGACTCTGATGGGCAAATCAATGCTGAAATGCAGACGAAAAGTCAGCTCCAGTGTCATCGCATCGGTATCAACAATAAGAGTGTCAAGGTTCATTAATATGGGGAAAATCGCACCATCCTCCATGCGGAACAGGATAAAAGGACGATGCCCCGGTAGTTGGGTTTGCAAAGAACCATCCGATGTCAGGTTGGTCAATTGCAGTGTGATATCTGTAGAGGGCCAGTCAATTTGTTGATCCTGCGGCGCGCCATTCCAGTAACCAAAATCAAAATCCTGTGGCAGATAGGGGTGGCGTTGATCCAGCCATGTCTGGTCATACGTTCCGGCCAGTGTTCGCCGTGGTAGCCACGCCCGACCGATAATTCCCATCCCCTGCGGCTGGCTGGCTGGCTCTGTGGCTGAAAGCTGACCTGCCAACATCGCAGCAAAATGCTGTGCAGTTACCGGCGCATCGGGGTGGGTAATGCGCGGTGCCGGATAACGAGGCAGATCTTTTGCCCTTGCATACCACGGCAAAACAAATCCCGTGCCGATGGGGTTATATTCCCAAACTGCATGAGCTATGGGGGCCTTTTCGCCATCGGGGTGTTGGCTGCGTTGTTCAGGAGAGAGCTTATCTTCCTCGGTTAACGCCTTCGCCGCTTTATCATCATCGGCTTCAATCCGGCATCCCCCACCAAAGGCATAACGGTAATCAAGGGGTAAACTTTCAAACGGTTTTGGATCAGAGAGTTGCCATTGCCCGTTCTCTGTGCGGAAAAATTCCCGCTCACCAGAAATATTCAGTGTCTTATCAAGCAAGGTGTCGCCATTGGCATCCGTCAGTGACAAACAAACAGGGAAAGAGGTGCAGGGCTTGCCTTCCGGGGCATAAGCCGTCCCATTGACAATCACATCACATTTGGGCTTAAACGGCGCCAGATCACTTTCCTGTAACACCTGCGAGACGTTCAGTGCTCCGCGATATTGATCCTGTATACAGAGAGACATCACCGGAAGCAGTTCAGCCAGATATTCGCCCTTACCCGCAGGTAATAACTGATAGCCCACTTTCATGGCAATAACATCGTATTCCTGATCTTCGGTATCCAGCATTCGGTAGTTCATCACTGAAAAGGGGGTAAGATTCTTCAATTCCATCGTCCTGTCTCCTTAGTTCAAATCAATGTCTTTGCCATTGATTTGCACAGGGCCGCTGGCGTCGAACAGAAACTTGTTCCCTTTGATGGTAATGTTGCCTGAACTGTCCATACGCAGCGTGCTGCTGCCACATTTCAGTTCAATCACCTTACCTGCTGAAATAGAAAGGGTTTGCCCCACAGAAACTTTCTTCTGCATACCCACTGTTTCGTTCTGGCTCATGGAAACCGAGGTGTTCATATTGGCGGCAACGGTAATGGTATAAGTCGCCCCAACCGTCAAAGTTTTGGCAAGGCCAACCACTTCAGTGCTGGTAAGCTGTACGATCTCCTGTTTGCTTTTTTTCACGATAACGGCCTGATTGCCGTCAATCGTTTCAGTATGATTACCCAACACTTGCGTAGTACGGTTATTCAACACCTTGGTGTTCATATCCTTCTGTGCATGAATAAAGACTTCTTCACTGCCTTTCGCATCTTCAAAGCGCAGTTCGTTAAACCCTTCGCCTTTGTGGGTATGGGTTTTAAAGGTGGTACGGGTTTTCTCGGCAGGTAAATTAAGCGGTGGTCGGTTGCGGCCGTTGTAGTTACATCCCGTTACGATCGGGCGATCGATATCCCCGTTAAGGTAAGAGACAATCACTTCCTGACCAATACGGGGAATTGCCATAAAGCCAAAACCATTACCGTTCCAGCCTTGTGCAACACGTACCCAACAAGAGGAACCATCCCCCGCTTCATCATGACGATTCCAGTGGAAATGCACTTTAATGGCGCCATGCTCATTAACAAAAATTTCCTCACCCGGTGGCCCTACAACGGTTGCCAATTCATCACCATCAGCCAATGGCTTATAACGATACGGTGGTCGCCAATCGTCTTTCCCCGGAATAAACGTGACACTGTTAGTCAACGTCGTGCCTTCACCGGCAATGCCCGCTGCTTGTGGTTGGGAACCATAGTGATTAACGGTAACCACCTGCCAACGATCATTCATGGCCGCAATGGGATGTGATTTCAGGATAAAGATTTTACCGGGGCGCAATTGGATACAGTTGGTGTGAGCCGAACCCAGTTTACTTTCACTGTTGACTTGATTGAGGCGCACTTCACCCAATGGTTTGCCTTCTTTACTCCACGGGAAACGCCCATAACTTTCAAATACCGCATGGCGCCCGCCCTGAGGCAAGGTGGCCTGAGTCTGCAAGGGCTGGGAAGGTCGCAGGTAGTTGTAATCTTTGTGGATATACTCATCCGGATAGAGATATTCCCCGTACTCCCATTGCCAGGCGGTGGTATCTTTATCATCGGTATTGGGCTGAACGTTGTAAGTCAGGTTAAGATCCGCGGTCATCCCCAAATGGGAATCACTGAAAAAGAGTTGCTCTTCCTCAAACCAGAAAGCGATCCCCTCTTCCGCTGCCAATCTGCACCAGAAATCATAGGCAGATTCACGCTTTTGGGTGGTGTATTCCCGTACCGGATGAAGATTGCTGTCTTCATAAAATTTGCTATCCGACTTAACGCGATGCTCTTTCAGCAATAGTTTGAGAATATCCGGCACAGACTGGCGCTGAAACAGGCGGCTGTCCTGATGCAGTGTCATCCGCCACATTTCCGGCCGGACAGTAAAGGTATAATACGTTTGCCGTCCGTCACTATTGCCCTGCGCAGCCCCCGCCACGATACCTTTAACAGTACGTTCTACCTTGCCATTGCGGGTCACGGTGAGGGAGGCATAGGTTCCCAATTGATCATTGAGCACCACATTGTTAAGGGAACTGACTACATTCAATGACAAATGATAAAGCTGTGACAGCCCTTCCTGTAAACTGAAATTCACCACCTGAAAAGTCGTGCCCGGTAAAGCACCTATCTGACAGGTAAATACTAACCCATCCATTTGTCTCTCCTTACATAATTGGACGATATCCTTGCAGCGGGCAAGGTGATAAAAGCCATCGGATATTGGAAACCTGCCCGATGACGGTCATGCGTATACGCATATCTTCGGTAAGACAGAACGGTAAAAACTGGTACAAGGCATTAGCGAACCGGAATAGTTCCCCCTGACTGGTGTAAGCGGATTCATCCAGTGTCAGCTCAACATGGACACAGCGGTGAGGGATACCACGGATAAGCCAGTCACCGGGGGTGGATTGAATTTCTACAATACCTGCCGTCATTCGCTGGATATTGCGGTGGGTATTGCGATCAAGATCAGCGTAAAAATCGTAATCCAGCAGCAGTTGTTTAAGTGCAGAGACTGAATTCAGCCAGAAACCATTAGCAGCATGGTGTGACAAAACTCTCCAGTATCGTGAGCTATCTGTCACGGGAGGATAGCTGGAAGCTGTGGGCGTTAAATTTTTGATTTGCAAACCATCAGGAATATCTTCATCAGCCAAACAGATATCCCCCACGGCCAATTCAGATAAGTCAGTATTGAATGTCACAAAATGGCAGGTGAATTCCTGCTCTGGCGGCTTTTCCATCGGCAGGGCATGGCTGTCATAAAATGTCAGCGCATATTCCAAACGCCCCAGCGCATCACGGGTCATATCCCATTCATAGAACCAGGTTTCTTCATCAGCGCCGCGAAAGAAATGAGTAAACTGGCTCATCGGATAAAACTGGCAACGTTTACCGCGTTCTTTACCCGGTTCATCTTTTAGCTGGAGGTCAATCAGGTGCAGAATCCCTTGCCCTGATGGTAAAGGAAGCGGATAGCGAGCGGTGTCTGGTGCAAAAGCGAGTGTTATTTTCGATTCGCGTTCAAGATTCACCACAGGCACACAGTGGAGATGGAAAGCTTCAGACAATTGTGCCTCGGATAAAGGCAATACTTCACTGAGTTTCAATGTCACGCTGAATTGGCGGTTTTCCTTCATGGATAACCGATCACACATGGCTGTCGGCAAGGATAAGGTCAGAAAGTGGTGAACATGAGGCAAGTAAAGCGATTCCATCAGCATTTGCGGAGCCCAATTGCCCGCCACTGAAATGGGTGGCGACAAAATCAAACGAGAAGCCCCGGACAAAGGTTCGAACCAAAGGGGTTCGGCTGGATATTTCAATTCGTTGTGATGCAGTTCTGCGCCCTGTAAGCTGCGACACAGAGCAAGCATCAACATATCTGCCACCGTTTCATCAGGGCTGAGGAATAAACTAATAGGGCAAATAGGCCAATAATCATCCTTGCCGGTATATTGGAAAGTGAGCGTAATATTGCTGGTTTCTGCATGATAAGTGATTTTCCGTGCCACCAATATCAATGGTTCAATGTGACATTCCCTGCTTGTAACAAACGTGACACCGGTATCAGATGAAATTTCTGATCCCCGTGGCAATGTACAGGTGAGATCAAACCCTGCCATACTATTAAATTGAACGACACTCGTTGCTGGAATCCCCTTGACAGGCAGAGCTTTTAATCGCTGTAGTAAAGGTAGCGTAATTTCAGGAAAAGCATCATCGACTTTCTGATGCAAGCGAGCCATTAAAACAGCAAAGCCTTGATTTAGTCTTTCAATATCAGGATCGTATCCATTAAGACTTTCTGCCAAATGAGGTTTTTCTTCGGCAGTGAGTTTTTCAAGTTGCCGCAGATAATCCAATTCCCACTGGTAATAAAATTGAAAAGAATCCATATTTGCTTCCTTAGAAATATACTGAGTGCAATCTCATTTACATTTCAAGAATGGAATTATTTAATAGAATTTATTATATTTAAGATGTTATTAAGGATTTATCTTAATAAACCGGCCGTTTAACTTAGGTCATAAAGAAAAACAAAAACAATAAATCGTAATTAAATATAATATATTCCCAAAAAAACCTTATTTCATTACCATAAAAATAAAAAAAACATTGCAATCACTGACTAACCTGAAAGTTACAGGAAAACATCACACCGAAAAACAATATCTATTAACACGGCATTAATTATTTTTAACAAGAAATTTACATTACTAAATTTATCGTATTTCCAGAAATAAATCTGAAATACTCTTTTTTGATTAGTTAATTAGAGTGCAAATCGTCTTTTAATTTTAAATAAGAAAACAGATCTCAATACTCTATAATTAAAAACTTATTTCAGTAGGAATTTATTATTACAGGCAATTTGAATACAGGCTGCGTACAGAAACGAGATCGTATACCGAGTATATGTAGAACAACTACTAACGACTAACCAATCCCCTAAAAAATCCTCTTTCTTTTCTCCTGTTATAAACTGTATAATTGTTAACCTTTTTCGACGGTTTTTCGTGTTTTCATAAGATGTTACTTGCTCCATACCGTCGATTCGCGTAAAACTGTTGTCTAAAATTATTGATAATAACTCCATACTCTCCAGATATTATGTTTCAAAATAATCCGCTGCTTGCGCAGCTAAAACAGCAACTTCACGCTCAAACCACTCGCGTAGAGGGTTTAGTCAAAGGAACTGAGAAAGGCTTTGGGTTTTTAGAAGTCGATGGACAAAAAAGCTATTTTATTCCACCTCCCCACATGAAAAAGGTCATGCACGGGGACCGAATTACCGCTGCTATCCACACCGATAAAGAAAAAGAGATTGCCGAACCAGAAACTTTGGTTGAACCATTTCTGACCCGTTTTGTAGGCAGGATCCAAAAGAAAGAAAACGATAACCGACTCTGGATTATTCCTGACCACCCATTATTAAAAGATTCCATCCCTTGCCGCCCGACAAACCAAGTTACCCATGATTTCGAAAATGGCGATTGGGCTGTCGCTGAAATGCGTCGGCATCCACTGAAAGGCGATCGTGGTTTTCATGCCGAAGTCACTGGCTATATCACTCAAGGCGACGACCACTACGCTCCTTGGTGGGTAACACTGACACGCCATAGTCTGGAGCGCGAAGCTCCAATCATGACAGATTGTCAGTTAGACGATGAATCTATTGAGCGCCTCGACCTTACCGCCCTTGATTTTGTCACTATCGACAGCGCAACAACCGAAGATATGGATGATGCCCTGCACATTGCCCAAAATGATGATGGCAGCCTGAAGCTTTCTATTGCTATTGCTGATCCGACCGCTTATATCAAAGCTGACAGCGAACTGGATAAGATTGCCTATCAGCGTAGCTTCACCAACTATCTGCCGGGTTTCAATATCCCAATGCTCCCCCGTGAGCTGTCAGATGATTTATGTTCCCTGCGCCCGAATGCCCGCCGCCCTGCTCTGGTTTGTCAGGTTTCTATTCTGGAAGATGGTCAATTGGGCGATGACATTCAATTCTTCGCTGCATGGGTTGAATCAAAATTCAAGCTGGTTTACGACGAAGTTTCAGACTGGCTAGAAGGCCAGGACGGTTGGGTTCCGGAATCAGAAGCAGTCAAAACGCAAATCACGCTTTTAAAAGAGATGTGCGACCGCCGCAATAACTGGCGTCACCAACACGCGTTAGTTTTCAAAGAGCGCCCAGATTACCGGTTTATTCTCGATGAAGGTGGTAATGTTGTTGATATCGTTATTGAACAGCGACGCTCAGCCAACCGTATTGTTGAAGAAGCCATGATCACAGCAAACTTATGTGCTGCCAAGGTGATGCGCGATAAATTAAGCTTTGGTATTTATAATGTTCATACTGGCTTTGACGCTTCCCATATTGAACAGGTTGTTGAAGTCCTGAAAGAACATGGCATTGATGTGAATGCCGAAGCGTTATTAGGATTAGACGGATTCTGTGAATTGCGTCGGGAATTGGATAAACAACCAACACAATTCCTGGATAGCCGTATCCGCCGTTTCCAAACTTTTGCAGAAATTAAAACTGATCCGGGTCCACATTTTGGGTTAGGTTTTGATGCTTACGCGACTTGGACATCCCCTATCCGTAAATACAGCGATATTATCAACCACCGTTTGTTGAAAGCGATTATCCAGCAAACTGACGCTGAAAAACCGACTGAAGAAATTTGTCTGCAATTAACCGATCGTCGTCGGGCAAATCGTCTGGCAGAACGCGATGTTGGTGATTGGCTCTATGCTCGTTTCCTTCACCCTCATGCAGGCACAGACAAAACATTCCCGGCAGAAATTATCGATATCACCCGTGGCGGTATGCGTGTCCGTCTGGTTGATAATGGTGCCGTCGCATTTGTTCCCGGACCATTTTTGCATGCTGTTCGAGATGAACTGCAATGTAGCCAGGAAACAGGCTCGGTATTGATTAAAGGTGAAACTGCCTACCGTTTGAATGATGTCATCAATGTCCGTATTGAAGAAGTCAGAATGGAAACCCGCAACATCGTTGCCCGTCCTATCGGCTAACCTTACAGATTATTTCTATATCGTTATTTCAATATCGATACCAAAATAATAAAGTGAACTGCCGCCATTTATGGGCGGCATTTTTGTAATAATATTTTGTAATAACGAACTATAATAACAAGGTGAAAACTTCATATGCGATTTATTTCATTTAAACGAGTAAACATGGCAATCGCACTTTTCCCCCTACTTGGTACTTTGTTCATATCTCCTGCCAATGCGACTACTGCCCAAAATGAAACGCTCAAGCAAGATCAACTGATCCACCAGCTCTCAATACTGGAAAAAAATGCCAATGGTCGTCTTGGTGTTGTATTGATAGATACATCGGATCATTCCACCTTCGCTTATCGTGCAAACGAACGTTTTCCGCTATGCAGTACCAGTAAATTTATGGCGGTATCAGCGCTTCTGAAAAAAAATGAAGCAAATGATCACTTATTAAATCAACGCATCCACTATCAACAATCCGATCTTGTTGAATACAGCCCGATTACCGAAAAACACCTTAAAAATGGTATGACGTTGAGAGAACTGGGCGAAGCAACGATGCAATATAGTGATAATGCGGCAATGAATCTTATCCTTAACCAACTGGGTGGCCCAAATGAAGTGACCCAATTTGCCCGTACTATCGGTGATAACGATTTTCGTCTCGATCGTAAAGAGCCTGATCTAAACACGGCGATACCGGGAGATGAGCGTGATACCTCCACTCCACAAGCGATGGCGAACAGTTTATATCATTTGGCATTAGGAAATACTTTGGAGACAGCACAACGTGAGCAATTAGTTGCATGGCTCAAAGGAAATACCACTGGCGGCGCCAGTATTCGTGCCGGTGTACCAGAAAATTGGGTTATCGGAGATAAAACGGGGCGCTGTAGTTATGGCACAATAAATGATATTGCCGTCATTTGGCCGACAAGCAATCGCTCTCCATTGGTTTTGGTCACTTACTTTACTCAGCCAAATCACCAAAATGCTAACGCCCGACCTGATGTATTAGCGGAAGCAGCACGTATTGTGACTCAAAACAGTGATGCTAAGTGAGCAAAGCCCGAAAAAAGTGGAATAGCCAACGAATCACATTAAGTATTGTGAATCTGACAAGCAACAGGCTATACAATTTATTTACTGCATAGCCTGTAATATAAAAAACTGGACTTAACCTCCCGCCAGTTTCACCTTCATACCTTTCGCTTCCAGCAATTGTTTCAGCAAGTCACGCTTATCGCCTTGTATCTCGATTTCACCGTCTTTAACGGAACCACCACAACCACATTTTTTCTTCAGTTCGGCGGCTAATTTGGTGAGTGTTTGATCATCAGCATCAATGCCTGTGATAATACAAACACCTTTGCCTTTGCGGCCACTCGTTTGACGCTGAATACGTACAATGCCATCACCTTTCGGGCGAACAGGTTTAATTTCTTCCTCTTGGATGCGACCGCCATCCGTTGAGTAAACTAAGCGAGAGTTATTATCCATGAACGATCCCAATAGATTGATTAATCTGCTGCAATGCCAGTGCCGGGTTCTCTGCACGGGTAATCGGACGCCCGATCACCATATAATCAACCCCCGCCTGAACTGCCTGAGGGGGTGTCATGATACGACGCTGATCTCCGGCATCCACGCCTTCAGGACGAATGCCCGGTGTAACAAGCTGGAATTCCTGTCCACAGACGGTTTTCAATTGTTGTGCTTCATGGGCAGAACAAACTACTCCATCTAAACCACATTCTTTTGTCAATAATGCCAGACGTTCAGCGTGCTGTGCCGGAGTTATATCAATACCAATGCCCAACAAATCAGATTGTTCCATGCTGGTCAACACCGTGACAGCGATCAGTAACGGTGCATCCTTACCATAAGACAATAAAGCTTCTTTCGCTGCGGTCATCATTCTCGCACCACCACTTGCGTGAACATTAACCATCCAGACTCCCAATTCAGCCGCCGCCGCTACCGCTCTTGCGGTTGTATTGGGGATATCATGAAATTTAAGATCCAAAAATACATCAAAACCACGCTGATGCAGCGCCTGAACAAATTGTGGGCCATACAGCGTAAACATTTCTTTGCCCACTTTCAGACGGCAGGATTGTGGGTCAATCTTATCGACAAACGCCAGCGCTGTGTCCTGATTGTCATAATCCAATGCAACGATAACAGGCGAGTCAATCTGTTTATCTAAAGTTTGAGCTGTGTAGGAGGTCATTTTTAGGCCCTTTCATTTACTAATGAACTTGAATAACTAATTGAATTACTAGTGAAGAGAAACATATCGTGACAGTGTCACTGACCATCTAATCCTCTGATCGGCTTAATGGAATCCCATGAGCGACATGATGGACAGTGCCAATATAACGAGCGGGAAGTAAAGCCACATTTATGGCATCGATAATCAGGTTTAGTGCGGATTTGTTCACCGACCATATTACGCAAAAGAATCAAACTTTCTTTGGCTCGCCCTTCTTCTGCATCCGCCAGATGGTAATCCATCAAGCGATAAAAGCCTCTCATCGTCGGATGGCGTTCCAATTGACGGTTAATATAATTTTGCGCCACATCGCGCCCTTCTTTCTTCTCAATAAGATCAGCCATATGAAGCTCTGCAATTGCACCACACTTTTCATCTACACAGCGCTGTACAAAAGCTTCCCACTCTTCCGGTTGAGATAGATGCTGATAACACTCTTGCAACATCGGCAGAGATTCACTGATGACCTGTTTATCTTGTTCGAGAATACGTTTCAGGGCATCAGTCGCTTTAGAGTACTCCCCCTGAGTCATATAAATACGACCACGCATGATTGAAACACGCGCACAATTTTTGTCTGCCTGAGCCGCTTTATTCAGATACCCGATAGCATCGTTAAAATCATCACTGCCCATACATTGCAGTGCCAGCTCACAGTAAAAATGGGCGATTTCTTCCCGGAAGTGGTGTTTACCCAGTTTTACCAGCTTTTCAGCGATCTCAATCGCTTTATTCCAATCACTGGTTGACTGATAGATGGTTAACAAAGAATTGAGGGCGTTTTCACGGAAGTCAGTTTCATCAACCAACTGAATGAACATGTTTTCGGCTCGATCATATACGCCTGCGGCCATATAATCCCGACCAAGTTGCTGAATAGCAAGCAAACGTTGTTCAAACGTCAGAGAGGCACTTTCCATCAGGGATTGGTGAATACGGATAGCTCTTTCAACTTCACCACGGGAACGAAACAGATTTCCCAGTGTTAAATGCGCTTCAAATGTAGAGCTATCCTCTTTCAGCATATCAAGAAATAAATCGACCGCTTTATCCTGCTGATTAGAGAGTAAGAAGTTAACACCATCAACATATTCACGAGAAAGACGGTCAGCAACTTGCTGTTTATCTTGTTGAGCACTTCTGCGCCCCATATACCAGCCATAGGCGGCAGCAATAGGAAGCAACAGAAACAACAGCTCTAACATGGAGAATTATTCCTTGTTTAATGCTACGGTTGACGCGTTTTCTGCGGATGACTCAGATGGTTGTTCCAACTGGGTTTCCAACCGTTTGATTTTACGTTTCGCACGTCGGAGAGAAACACAGGCGCGCAAGTAAAATGCCCCACAAATTCCCCAGCCAAGGGCAAAACCGACGGCAAACAACACAGCCAGTAATGAGGATACCGAATAATCACCTTTAGCGATCAAATAATTAAATGTCACGATCTGATTATTATTTGACCCCAGAGTCACTGAGATAACAAACACAACCAGTGCCAGTAATAAAATCAGAAAATATTTCACATTTCTTCCTGTTATCTATTGTTGCTGATTAATTATGCCAAATAACAGACATACTGGCGTGTTAAGTTAGCATTTCTCGTCTACGCAAAGGAAGCAATTTATTGCACTAGACGCTGATTTCCTTCTTTTTGTGATATTATTCTACTTGTTTGTGCTCAATCCTACCTTTTTTCCCAAACAAGCTGACAAGTTACATCTGGGAAAATCAGCTTATAGTTTAGCATGTTAATATACTCATTATTAAAGAACCTGACGCTTTGTATTCATGCGCATTAACAAATTCTGTTATAATGCCCCCCGCGTGCATGTGTTGTAATCAGAGAAAATTCTTTTGCGTAGTTTTAGCTGATTTCTCAACCGGGATTGTTCTGGGTGTTGCAATATTTATAACGAGCCAAATCAACATATGATGAATACTAAAATACAGCTAAAACGAGTAGCTGAAGCGAAATTACCTACGCCATGGGGCGAATTCTTGATGATTGGATTTGAAGAAATCAAAACAGGTCGTGACCATGTTGCCCTTGTTTTCGGTGATATCTCTGGTGATGAGCCTGTATTATCACGGATCCATTCAGAATGTCTGACGGGGGATGCTTTGTTCAGTCTAAGATGCGATTGTGGATTTCAATTAGAATCCGCCCTATCGCAAATTAGCAAGGAAGGCCGTGGCGTACTGTTGTATCACCGTCAGGAAGGCCGCAATATTGGCCTATTGAATAAAATCCGCGCTTATGCTTTGCAAGATCAGGGCATTGACACCGTTGAAGCCAACCACCAGTTAGGCTTTGCTGCTGATGAGAGAGATTTCACCCTTTGCTCAGATATGTATAAACTGTTGGGTATTCATGCCATCCGTCTCCTGACCAATAACCCTAAAAAAGTTGAGATCATGATAGAGGCGGGCATTAATATCGTCGAACGTGTTCCCCTGATTGTAGGGCGCAACCCGAAAAACGCTTATTATTTGGATACCAAGGCCAGCCGAATGGGACACTTGTTACTCAAATAAGCCTGTTTTTAGATAACCCATTTTAAAACAAATGGTTAATTGATTTTTAATGTGGGTAAAAATTAAGTATATATACACACATATGTACAAACGAAAAAAGTGCTCTATACAGCACATAGCAATGGATTTAGTACTCTTTAGATAGGAAAGATTAAGGGTTGTGGGTGAGGATAGGAAAGGAAGCTGCTATCACTATAGGGCAGAAATCTGCCCTTAAACTTTCAGGGTAATCAACCATAGAGGAAATCCCTATAGTTGCCGCAGATGGCTCAAAGTTAAAAGGTGAGAAATCCCACCTTTATCTAAGTATTTGATTTTACTTATTTCCTGCACTGTACAGGAATTCAACTAAATCAAGGGGTTGGGAGGAAGGCCACGCAGTGCGCGGCACTGAAATGTTCTAGCACTGAGGTTATCTATATTAATTACTCATCATAAAAAGCCAATTCAAGCTCAAGAGTCTTGCCTACTGATGAGATAAATAATTCTTCTAGTGGCACATCCCGTATTTAGCCACCCTATAAATATGCTTGAAGAGCATGAGGTTTTATGGTTAATTTGCACACCATTTAAATGATCACCCGATATGTAGTGGCATAGTCATTCCGGACACCTTAGAAGCCTGTTAATCTAATCACAGTCAAGAAAGG
>NZ_LFCV01000038.1 GCF_001037465.1 Xenorhabdus khoisanae | reverse complement strand
CGTAAAGGAGCCTGCTCTCGTCACGGCGGAGTTTCTAAGTGGCTGTAATATTTTGTTGGTTTTCCATCATGCACAATTAGGGAGCTTTGGCTCCCTAATTCTTTTTGACACACTATATATTGATAACCAAAATAAAAATATCTATTTAAATCTATTTTTTTTAAACAACAAAAGCAACAGACTATCCCAATAGGAAATACTTTATATTATAGTCAACCTGTCTTTTTAATTTCTGTTTACACAAATAACATAAGAACCAAAAGCATTAACAATCCTGATAGATCAACAAAAACATTTTTCAACCAGTTATGGTAATTAACAGAAAATAAACCAGAAAAATTAATAATGAATTTTTACTGATTTAAATCACAACTCACGCAATAATAAAATTAACAAAACCACCCTGTCATTAATCTATTAATATTATAAAATAACCCCTTAAAAACAACGAGTAATCAAATAAAATCCCTAGAATAAAACTCACCCATAATTATAGGAAAACATTAAAAAACCAATACCATCCACCAGATAAAATCATAATAATCATTACACTTATTTACCATACAACGTAAAAAATATAGATATTTGTCAGTAGGGTACTAACATTCGTTACAGAAACGAACCTTATGAATGACGAATAACAGTAGCCAGATATTGTTTGTCCTGCTAATATTCGTTTGTTTTTTATCCAGAGTAATAAAACGAGGAGAAGCAAATGCCCTCTCGAATGATGAGGACAACTGCGGTCTTCGCTTTCTTTATCTCATTAATCTTTACCGGTCTGGGCTATGCCTCGACCAGTACCGCAAAAATGGAAGAGTATTCTCACAATGGCATTCAGAAAGATTTGCCTGATTTGCGAAAGTACCCTTCAGGTACACCCCGGAAGAAAGCGTTTTTAAATATTGTTGTCCCTGTAATTGATAAGCATAATCAAAAGATTATGCAAGACCGTAAATGGCTCCTGTCACATCAGAAAACACGCAACTGGTCTGCACAGGATATCAATCGATTAAAAAAGCTTTGCGTGGATTACAAAATGACCTGTAACTCACCAAAACAGGTCAGTTGGAATAAATTGCTGAGCCGGGTTGATATTATACCGACCCATTTTGTCGCCACTCAGGCAGCAGCAGAATCCGGCTGGGGAACGTCAGAACTTGCCCAGAAAAACAAAAACTTGTTTGGTATGCGCTGTGGCTCTTGTGGTAAAACGAAAGGAAAAGTCAAAGGTTATTCTGTTTACCATTCCATTGATGATTCTGTCGTTGCCTATATGAAAAACCTGAACACGCACCACGCCTATGAGTCGCTACGTTCTTCGCGTGCAAACCAGAGGACAGAGCAGAAACCGCTGAATACCAGCAAACTTATCGATAACCTTAATGGTTATTCCGAACTGGGTGCTGACTACAATCGCTATCTGCATCAGGTATTTAATGGCAATAAGCAGTTGATTTCACAGGTACAGGAATTCACTATCCAATAAGAATACGGATAAATAAACAAAAAGGCGATGGAATCGCCAGTACAATAATCTCTCAATAATCCATTTTGTATTAATTGCAAAGTGGATTCTTTTTTTATAAGCCTCTCCTATATTACCTATTGTAAACATAGATAAATTCCATACTATAATGTGCCCCACAATTATATACCTTCCCCCAACGATAAATGGTTAGCCAGAGCCTAATATGAATTTTTTTTCTTTTGAGTTTCTTGGATCGTTTGTTATTCTGCTTGTTGTCTATTGGCTTTTGCAGAAGGCCCCCAAGCTACAGAATAGCTTATTAATTTTAGTTAGTTATTTACTTGTATTCTCTTTTTCAGCAAATTTCGCCTACATTTTATTCACCTATACCCTATTTATTTATCTCTTGGCGAATATTCTCAGTCGTTATTTATCCAACAAAGTCATATTCACTCTGCTGACATTCGGTATTCTCGGCTGTTTCACGGCCTTCAAATATTACTCTTTCTTCCAGGAGGCTATTCAGCAGTCATTAGCCAATATTGGCATTACCGTAGACCTGCCTGTACTGGAATTGCTGATGCCGTTAGGGCTGTCATTCTATGCTTTCCATTCGGTCAGTTATGTCGTATCCGTATGTAAGAAGGAACTGCCTCCCGCTCCACTGCCTGATGTCATTTTGTATCTTTGTTTTTTTCCCAGCATCGTCGCCGGGCCAATCAATCGGGCCAAAGATTTTCTGCCACAAATTCAGACAGCATCCAGAGTGATGCTGGAGCCTTTAAAAGCATTGCTATTGATCGCGCTCGCTATCGCAAAACTCTTTTTACTCAGTGCAACGCTCTCTGAGAATTTTGTTAATCCTGTTTTCGAAGATCCAACCAGCTATCATGCCGGTCAAATTCTTGTGGCAATTTATGCTTATGCCTGGAATATCTACTTCAACTTTTCCGGCTATACCGATCTTGTCACTGGTATCGCCCTGCTATTAGGCTTCAACGTACCACGCAATTTCGATGCCCCTTATCTTGCCGAAAATTTACAGGTGTTTTGGCGACGCTGGCATATCAGCTTGTCAACGTTCATCCGTGATTATGTCTATATTCCACTGGGTGGTAACAAAAAAGGCGCATTCCACAAGAATCTGAATATGTTCATAGCCATGGTGATTTCGGGCCTATGGCACGGCGCCGGTCTCAGTTTTATTATCTGGGGAGCGATTCATGGCTTAGGGTTAATTCTGCAAAATATTAAAAGTGCCCTGTTCCCCACGGCGAAAAAACATAACGAATTACAAGCAAGGAACCCTATTTCATTATTTTTATCCCGCGTGGTGACATTCCATTTTGTCTGCTTGGCGTGGGTCTTTTTCCGTAGCCCAACTTTTAATGATGCGTTAGCTGTGTTAAATCAATTGTTCTCCGGAGATATCTTCACAGCACTGCTATCCAGCAGCGCGCTATTAATGGCTTTTTGGGGATTCTTTATTATCTATCCGTGGCTGGTGAATCTCAGAAATAAAATTGAAAAAAATCATAACCTGATTTCCTGGGTTTATTATCCGATTCCCTTAGCCTTGATCCTTACTTTGGTATTTATATTGTCACCTTCTGGAATGCCGGGATTTATCTATGCCAACTTCTGAATTTACATCTAATCTTAAAAAAGTCGGACAAGTGATTTGTGTCGTTTCCGTAACCAGTCTGTTTCTCATCTGGCTGAATCAAAGTTCGTTGGATAACTTCTGGCAACAGAAATATCACCGTAATAGCCCCTGGGCATCCCTCAAGGGTGAGCCATTATGGGATTTAGGTAATAATATTCAGCAAGGCTCACTTGCTGCCAGTGAGACATTCATGGCATATGCAACAGGCAAATATCAAGATAATCACACACAATCCATGAATAGTGATGGCACCCGAGCCGTATTTCCTCCTGATTTTCAAGTCGGCCTGCGCTTTCTTGAAGGTTATGTACACCCTATCGAGAATCTCTCTTTCGCATTTCCAGCATTACTGCAAAAGGATATTAAACTCGTTCAGACACCCTGGCTCCAAAATAGCTCAGTACAAAACTCTGTCATTGAGATTGTCCAGAAGACTCACGTTAATCTCGGCGTAAAAGATAAGGTACTCTTTGCCGGTGATTCAATGATGCAGGGCGTTGCTCCGCATTTAAAACGTCGTCTTTATCAGGAATATGGTATTTCCAGCATTAATTTAAGCAAGCAAAGTACCGGATTGTCTTATCCCGGGTTCTTTGATTGGCCGAAAACCATTAGCAATGCCCTGAGAGATAACCCTGATATTAAATTGGTCGTCATGTTTTTAGGCCCTAATGACCCTTGGGATATGCCAACAAAACGTGGAGGCCCTTATTTGAAATTCGCCAGCGAGGATTGGGAAAATCTTTATCGTCAACGCATTGAAGCTATTTTGCATGATGCCCGCCAGCATCATGTGGATGTCATCTGGGTTGGCCCACCCAATATGCGCCAGAAAAAACTCTCCAATAGTATGGTTTACCTTAATAAATTGTATCAGGCTGAGGTAACGAAAATGGGGGAAATCTATATTTCAGCCAATAATATGTTCAAATATAAGTCGGAGAATTATTCAGACTATATTGGTGATGGCAGCAGCACAATCAAACTTCGGAGTGGCGATGGTATTCATTTCAGTTTGAATGGGCAACAAACCATCTCTAACTATCTATTTTCATTGATTACATTTATTCAGGAGCCAGTTAAAGAAGATGCAACCATTTAGAATATTCCGCGGGTTTTATCGGATAATGGGTGCAGGGCTGGTTATCGCGCTCGCTACGAGCCTGTCATCATGCCACGATAAAAAATCCCAGTCCTCGCCGGAAAGCCAAATCACGCAGACGTACCGTCAGCAACAACTGACGGATTTTGGTGATCCCAATTTCGCAAGACTGGCGGATAAGCTGCATTACAGCGATACTCGCCAACTTCATTTTGTGCAATTGGGGGACTCACACACTGCCGCCGACTTTTTTACGGGCAAGCTGCGCAATTTATTACAGAACCGTTATGGCGATGCGGGGCCGGGCTTTGTTCCTCCAATGAGCCTTCCCGGGCAGCGTAACGCCGTAGTAAAGTTTACTGAGGATAAAACGGGCTGGTGGCTTTCAAGCAGCCGTAAGGATAATCGGGCAGATTTTCCGCTGGGAGGATTTATTGCCGTTCCGGAAAGTTCCAGTAGCACAATACGGCTGGATTTATCCCCTGCCAGCCGTGATAAATATTGGATAAGCACCCTGTATCAATCCCATGAAGCGGCTCAAATCAAGGCGCAACCAGCTTCAATGCGAGCATGGGATTTACCTGCAACAAACAGCGAATGGCATTTCTCACCAGAAAAGAGCATCACGTTTCCAATCTCGCTCTATCCGCAGGATACACAATTGAAAATCGGCGGCTGGCTGATAAAACGCCAAAGCCCCGGCATCATGCTATCTGCATTGGGCATTAACGGTGCCACCATTAACATGCTGGATAAATGGCAGCCTCAGTGGATTGATACGCTGGCTCAAATGAAGCCGGATTTGGTGCTTCTCGCCTACGGCACTAATGAAGCCTTTAATGATTCTCTGGATTTGGTTGCTTATCAGAACGAGCTGACATCCAAAATAAAAGACATCCGCAAAACAATACCGCAAGCCGTTATCCTGCTGATTGGGCCAAATGATTCATTGAAAAATAAAACCGCGGCAAGCTGTAGTGAACAGCAACCAGCCTTACTTGACGGAGTTATTCAAGTCCAGCAAGCCGTTGCCAAAGAACAGCACATCCTGTTTTGGGATTGGCGGGAATATATGGGCGGGTCATGTTCAGTCAAAGGATGGGCGCAGCAAAATCTCGCACGCCCTGATTATGTTCACCTTTCCACTGCCGGTTATGAACGCAGTGCCGAAGCGCTTTATAAGCAGTTTGTGGGTTTGGTGGAGCGATAAAAATTGAGTGGTATTTGGGGATGGCAACTCTCTTTGGAGTAAGCCGCTTCATTTTTACCTGATTCAATATACGAGTCACAGTATTAGATTCTCCACCGACAGCGCAGGCTTGAGTTCTGGTGGAGTCTAATCCTGATGAAGCGATTTCCTGGCCTCTGAAATTAACGTACTGGTAAGCTTGCTCAACAGATCCGATTGTGCGGGCCAGTAATGCCAATATAGTGCAATATCGGTAAAGCGCCCCGGCCGCAAGTCAACCAGTTCATTGCGTTCAATCAGATCTTTGGACTGAAAATCTGGAATCATTCCATAACCGACTCCCAATTTAACAGCTTGATAGAAAACCTCGGTGCCAGGTATGTAATGGCAAATGCAGGACTCCTGCTGTACGAGAAAATGTTCAGCAAGAAAATTCTGTTGAAGTAGATCTTTTTTATTGAAGACCAATAGAGGTGCTTTGGTCAGGGCGCTTCTCTTGACACCCTCTTTAAACCATTTCTTCACAAATTCTCTGGATGCAAGCAATCGATATCTTATTGAACCGAGTCTTACGGATGAACAGCCTTTTATGGCGCTACTTTTGGATGACAAAGCACCTAAGGCATTGCCGGATTCCAACGCCATGTGGGTGAAATCCTGATCGTCGACAATTATTTCGATTTTTACTCTTTCACTCGAAAGGTAACAGGAAATAGCAGGTAGCAACCAGCCAGCAAGGGAATCGTTGTTGACTGATATGGTAAAACCAGCCCACTTGTTACGATAGAAATGGTTTTTGAAATCCTCATTCAAGGCATGAAGTTTTATCAAGTACTGGACAAGCTTAAAGCCCTCGGATGTATATGTGCAGGGATGCTCACGCCTTACAATAGGGACGCCTATTTCTGCTTCCAAGGATTTGATCCGCTGTGATATCGCAGATGGAGTAATATTGAGTTTTCTGGCTGCCTGCTCGAAACTTCCTGTCTCTATGATAGCCATTAGTGCATCTGTTTTTTTTTATCGTACATTATGATCTAAACAAGATTTTTTACACTAGTACTGTATACCCTATGCCTTATAGGTGAGTCAATCATGAGTTCTTCTGGACATATAACATAAATATATTGCTCCCTTTCCTAAATTAATATCAGGATAAATCAGAGAATCGGATTTTTTGAGCATAAAAATCGACGATTTATCCTGATACGGGTTTGGGGAAACCAAAAGCGGCGAGAAGAAGCAAGAATCGATCCTCACAAGCGCTGATTTAAATATTTTCATCGGTGTTTAATTTTCCTTAACAAAGTGTACTTCTAGATTTTACAGACTTATTTTTATGGTCACCGATTCAGAAAGAAAGGGTGACGAAATGGACATTAATAATATTCAAGGGAAAAAAATTGCATTTGCCGCCTCTGGCGGGCTGGACAGTTGCACCATCACACATTGGTTATCGAGGAAGGGAGTCGAAGTTATCTGTTTTACCGCGGATCTCGGCCAGCCTGATGAAGCGAACTTCGACGAAATAAAAGAACGAATGCTGAAGTCCGGTGCGTCGGAATTTGTCGCGGTAGATATCAAAAATGAAATGGCTGAAATGGGGTTGGCAGTCGTTCAGGCCAACGCAAAATATGAGGGAAACTATTGGAATCTGACCGGCGCTGCTCGACAGGTCATCATGAAAGGGTTATTGCCTAAAATCAAAGAGCGCGGCATCACCATTTTCAGTCATGGTGCTACAGGCCGTGGCAATGACCAAGTTAGATTCCAGATTATTGGTGCCATGCTTGACCCGACCCTTGAGTTTTATGCCGCTTGGCGTGATCAGGAATTCCTGAATGAATTTAGGGGACGCAAGGAAATGTTGGCATATTGCAATGATCATAAAATTCCGATCAAGGCATCAGCTGACAAACCTTATTCCACTGACGCAAACTTGCTGGGACTCACACATGAAGGTGGTTTGCTCGAAGGTCTTGAAACTCGGATGAAATTTGTTGAACCCGGCATTGGCCAGTGGCCGGAACACGCCGAGTCTACTCCTGAACAATTTTCCATCACTTTTAATAACGGCAGGCCTACTCATGTCAATGGACAGGAAATGCGTCTTGTCGATGTTTTTGAATACTTCAACCTCAACGGTGGAAAACACGGGATTGGCATTGCTGAAAATCTTGTCGAAAACCGGTTCGTGGGTGTGAAGTCGCGAGGTGTTTATGAGTCGCCTGCCATGGTGATCCTTTCCTATGCCTACCAGCAGTTGCTCCAGCAAATTCTAGACAGAAGAGCGGTTCAGTTCTATCAAAACACTGCCGCGTACTTGGGTGGTCAGTTGTACCAAGGGTATTGGCTCGACCTCGGCTCTCGAATGGCTCGGAAAGCGGTGGATGAACTCACCAACTTAGTCAGTGGGGACGTGACCTTTGAAGCATACCGGGGAAATCTGAGTTACATCTCCAGTAAGAATGTTAAGCATGGACTTTATACCAACGAAGGCTCAATGGAGGCGGAAGGGCAATTTGATCACAAAGACTCCGAAGGTCTTCTCAACATTCTGACGATATCTGCCCGCACAGCCTCTTTATCGGGACAAATTAAATAACGACACACGGGGGATACATAGAATGGGCAGCTATGATGTCTTATTCATCGGTGATAACTCTGTGTGGTCGCGGCTTGCAGTGAGTTACTTGAAAGATTGTAACTTCGATGTCACTCCTGTTTTCTGGGACTATGGTACAGACGACTCGCAAGTTAGAGCCATTGTTCAACAATGGGAAGGGGACTGGATACTGTCGTTCAAATCCGATTTCATATTGGCTCCTGATGTCATCACTAAAGCCCGGCGGGGTGCCATAAACTTCCATCCTGCTCCGGTTAAGTACAGGGGGATTGGAGGTTACCAATACGCGATAGACAATAAAGATACAAATTTCGGTGTTACCTGCCACTACATTGATAGCCAGATAGATCACGGAAATATCATAAAGGTTACCGAGTTCGGGATCATATCGGGTGAGACGCCAGAATCACTGATGAGCCGAACAGCAGCTTATGCACTTAGCTTGTTTCATGAAATTTCAGCACGCATCAGGAATGCTCAAGAGATACCTCACGTAAATATCCAATGGTTAGGCAAACTTTATACAAGAACGCAGCTCTCCACTTATCTGTCGTGCCGTAAAAAACGATCAACAGCATAGGAAATTGTTATGTCAACTAAACTTTGGGCGGGTGTATTCAACAAAGATGTCGACGCCGAAGTACTCGACTATACGGAAACCACAAAAATAGATACCAGACTTGTCCATTACGATATATGGGGGAGTATGGCGCACCTGATCATGCTGAATGAACAAGGAATTGTTGCTCATGATGCGGCATCGGCTATTGCCAGCTCTCTTCTTGAACTGCATGACGAAAATGAAAAAAATCCGCTCGCACTGAATCCGCAATACGAAGATGTTCACCTGAACATCGAAACCTTGATCACTCAGAAAATTGGCCCCGAATTTGGTGGTCGGCTGCACACCGCACGCTCCAGGAACGATCAAGTCGTCACTGATACGCGTATGTATCTCCGCGAAGAGATCCTTAATATTACAGAAACACTGGTTCTATTCATTGACGATCTTCTGCAACTTGCAGACGAAACTAATGGCAGGCTGGCTGTCGGCTACACCCATCTCCAGCCAGCTCAACCGATCAACTTAGCCTTCTGGTACAGTGCTTATGCGAGCATGTTTCTACGTGACGTTGAAAGACTGAGGGATTCGTTCCGTTATACGAATGTCAATGCCTTGGGCGCCTGTGCCTTGGCCGGGACTTCTTTCAATATAAACAGAGAATTAACAACACAGTTGCTGGGTTTCAACAGCACTCTTTACCACAGTCTGGATGCAACCAGTTCGCGGGACTTCGTCAGTCATGCAATTTCATCTTTCGCGATTATCATGAGTAACCTCTCACGTCTTGCAGAAGAAGTCGTTGTTTGGAGTAGCCATGAATTCGGGCTGCTGACCGTGGATGACGCATTCGCTACCGGTAGTTCAATCATGCCGCAGAAAAAGAATCCGGTGGTTGGTGAATTGGTCAAGGGAAAAGTCGGCCGTGTTTATGGTGCACTAATGCAGATCTTGACCATCAACAAAGGTATCACCCTCGGCTACAACTGTGACCTACAGGAAGACAAGCCCATGCTGTGGGACAGCATTGATACCGTCAAATCGTCGGTCAGCATCAGTCATCGACAAATGACTACATCTATCTATCAATCCGAGCGAGCAACCGAGCTGTGTTGGAAGAATTTCTCTACAGTTACGGAACTGGCGAACATGCTTGTGACTAGTAAGAACATTCCCTTCAGAGACGCGCACAAGATAAGTGGTACGCTAGTGCGTAAGTTAGCAGAAATCCAGTCTGATCTGCGGAACTTCGACTATATTCAAAAATACTTGGCTGAAAACTCAATCACTTTAAGTCTCTCTGAAATACGTGAATGTGTGTCGCCAGACAAGGTGGTTAGCCGTCAGTCAAGTAGTGGTGGCACTTCACCCAAGGCTGTCAGCGACATGATTACCGATATGCGTAACAGTTTATCGCAGCACAAACTCTGGATTGATGAATCAAGGCAAAAGCTCAAGATCGCTTTGAGTACGACAAGGTCAAGGCTTCAAAAGCTCTCGCAAATTTAGGACTGGATAGTCAACGATGGCCATCATACTTGGCCGGGGTGTGGTGGCATCTTTATCATCGGCAGTTCAGAAATCCCTTCCGGTGCGATCCAGCATATTTAATGACATACTTAATGACATATTTAATAACATGACTATTTTCCCTGATGTTCTAATCAGTTCATTTTTGGTTGGCCTCGGTCTGATCATTGCTATCGGCGCACAAAACATCTTTATAATAAAGATCGGGTTGCAAAAGAAGAATGTGTTCCTTGCTGCAACCATCGCAGCCACGTGTGATACGTTATTGATAGCACTTGGTACTATTTTCATGAGTACTTTGGTTCAGCTAGTGCCGATGGCCTTATTATTCGCGAAATGGGCAGGAATTGCGTTCCTGCTGTTTTACAGCTTTAACTCCTTATTCAACGCATTAAGGGCACATCCGAGAGGCTGGAGTGTTCATGAAAGTCATGCTGACTCTGTATCAAAACTTAGTAAGGGCGTGCTGATCCCCACTCTGGCATTTTCTTTATTGAACCCACATGTTTACCTCGACACTTTTCTGATCTTAGGAAATCTAGGCTCCCGGCTTTCCCCGGCAGCACAACTCAGTTTTATTATTGGAGCAGGTTCAGCCTCTTATTTTTGGTTCTATCTGACAGGGTTCGCCTCAAAATTATCTTCACGACTATTCCAAAAGGAAATTACCATACGGATCTTTGATTTTGTTGTTGCCTTTGCAATGCTTCTGATCGCATATGGAATATATAATGTCCAAACACCACAATAATTCTCGTCAGCTTTTTGTTTGTTAGCGTTTTGCGTTCTGCCACGTACTTCCGAAACCACAATAGTGTTTAGTAAATATTGATGGTGGAAATATCAAAAATTACCGATTATGCCCTTTATATTTCAGCATAAATATAAAGGGTTTTTATCCCAATCCCACCGGTAATAAAAATAATCTAGATAATGTGTTAATGAGTTTTAGTTTTCAGAAATAAAAAGGTAAAGCCCATGAGTTCACAAATTCTTTTATAACCATTTGTTCTATAATTAGAACTTTACATCAATAACTATTTGTTACAGAAACTAAATGTTATGGTAGCTATTGATGATTTCTCTTTGATCTAATAGGATTTAATAATTACTTAGGTCATATAATTATTTACTTACCCATTTTTGGGTAATTTTTTATTTATAATACTGAGAATTTATTCTAGCAGGCATGTATTCTTGCAGTCAGTTCGAACACAGACTAAGAGCAGGAACTAGAGTACTCACATATTAGATAATGATTTTTAACACAATTCGGGTTAAAAAAAACTTATATTTAAAATAACAAATGGAATATTTCCTAAGTAATGTAAATGGATTTAAATGATTCGTTCTGTGAATTTATAAAAGGAAAAAGAAGATGAAAAATGTTTTTAATCTATTAGTGAATTGTAAAAAAATAGTTTTTCTGCTTTTCACTTCTGTACTAATCAGTGCATGTACACAAGATAATTCAGGGGAGAAGAAAGCTGATATATATGATCAGGTTCGTGAAGTGAACCAATGGATATGGCCGACATCAGGAACAAGCATAGAGACGAATAAAAATGAACCGGGAATCAAGATATTCGGCGAGCGTGGTCAAGATATTTTGGCTACCGAAAATGGTCGGGTGGTATATGCAGGAGATGATCTCAAGGGCTACAAGAACCTGATTGTTATTAAACATAGTGATACTTTCCTCAGTGCCTATGCGAACAATAACACGGTATTAGTCAAGGAAGGAGATACTGTTCTACGTGGAAAGAAAATAGCCACCATGGGGGAAGATGCTTCTTCAGCATATTTGCATTTTGAAATAAGAAAAAATGGAAATTCTGTTAATCCACAAAAATTTTTACCATCGGATTTGATCAATAACGTGTCTGATTCAAAATCGCTTGGTACAAAAAAAGAATAAATGGCCTAGTCCTCAGCGAAAAACGCCGTAAGCCCTTGTCCAGTGCGAAGCTGTCGCAAAAGCCTCGCACTGGGCGGGGAGACGTCACCACATCACAGCATGGCGAAATAGATCATGCCAACAACTGCGCCGGTTGTGCCGAGAATGGTTTCCATCATCGTCCACGTTTTCAGGGTCTGGGATTCTGTCGCACCGGTAAATTTACCGAACAGCCAGAAACCGGAATCATTCACATGGCTAAGAATCAAAGAACCACCAGCAATACATACTGACAGCGCCGCCATTTGTGCACCGGAATACCCCAATTCGCCAATCACTGGCATAACTAATCCTACTGTAGTCAAACACGCCACAGTGGCCGAACCCTGGATCACACGCACAGCACCCGCCAGAATAAAACACGCCAACGCGATTGGCAGACCCGCACCAACCAACGCATTTCCCAAGGCAGGCCCAACGCCGGAATCCACCAGAATTTGTTTGAACACACCACCCGCACCTGTCACCAGCAGGATAATTCCCGCAGGTTGAATCGCAGCGGAACAGACATCCATCACTTTGTCTTTACTCATGCCACGACGAATTGCCAGACCATAAATCGCCACCAAACAGGCAATCAAAATTGCAGTGAAAGGATGCCCGATGAATTCCAGCCATTGGTATAGCGTAGATTGCTTATCAACAAAACGTGCACCGATGGTTTTCAAACCAACTAATATCAGAGGGAACAACACCAGCGCCAGGCTGAAACCAAAGGAAGGCATTTGGTTTTTGCCAATGCTGGGCGTGCTCAGATCTTTAGGCAAATCCAGCGTGACATATTTGCTGATAAAATTACCGTATATCGGGCCAGCCAGTAACATACCGGGGATCGCAGCACTCAGGCCAATCAGGATCATCCAACCAAAATCCGCTCCCATTTGGGAAGCCAGCAGCATAGGCGTCGGGCCCGGCACCAAAAACGCAGCAGCGGCGGCTACACCGGCAAACAAAGGAAGCGCCAGTTTCACCACATTACCATTGGTGCGACGGGCAACAGCAAACACCACGCCAATCAACAGAACGACCGCCACATCAAAAAACAGTGGCAATGCACAGATAAGCCCGGCAATGCCCAATGCGTAATTTGCCCGCTTTTCGCCAAAACTACCCAGCAGTTTCACCGCAATCTGGTCGAGCGCCCCTGTTTCATGCAGGATTTTGCCAAACATCGCGCCCAGTGCCACAACAACAGCGAGGAACCCCAACGTGCCGGCCATGCCGTTTTGCATGGTCTGGGTGATTTTTTCCAATGGCATCCCGGAAAAAATCCCCGCGCCCATCGAAACCAGCATCAGGGCAATAAAAGCGTGCATTCTTGCTTTCATCACCAGAAATAATAATAGAAGAACAGAGCCGACGGCCGTCATAACCAGAGTTAATGTACTCATGAATGTCCCTTGCTAATACGGTCAGTAGTTTTTATTGTGCGCTCGATAGAATGCATGGTGTTTTTAATCACTTCATCCAGAGCAGGTTTGATATCAATATGATGGACATCTTTTTCATCACTGGTCGGCACTTCCAATGTCTCAAATTGTGAAATCAACATTTGCGGCTTGAAGAAATGCCCCTTGCGTGCTTTCAGACGGCTTTCAATTAAAGCAAAATCCCCTTTCATATAAAGAAAGGACAGGTTTTTGTTGCCATCACGCAGCATATCCCGATAGTTTTTTTTCAAGGCGGAACACACAAGCAAGGAGACATGATTGGTGCGCTGCATAGCAAAAATGGCGTCATTGAGTGCCTTCAGCCATGGCTGACGATCATCATCATTCAGGGCATGGCCTTGTGCCATTTTCATAATATTGGCGCGAGGATGAAGAAAATCCCCATCCAGAAACGCAGCACCCAGTTCACGGGCAATACCGCTGGCAACCGCAGACTTACCGCTGCCGGATACCCCCATCAAGACAAAAACATGGTTTCGCTGTTGGGTATCGCTCATATCAAACTCCTTTATGCAGATCTTACTGCCTGAATCTCTGTGACTTACCTGCAAAAATGTTACCGGTAACTATTACCGGTAACATTAACAGTAGCTCAGGATGGGGAGCAATCAATCAGGATCGACAAAAAAGGAAAATGTGAGGCTTATCGCAATTGAAGATGGAAAAACAGCATATTAAGCTACAAAAATTAAACACTTTCACCCAATGAAAGCGTAAATCCAACATCAATCAGAGTTTGTTCCGGCTGCACCCCCTTCAAACGAACAAGCAGGGCTTCTGCCGCCTTGCGTCCCATCAAATCACGGGGAGTCAGAACACTGGCAAGTTTCGGTGTCATTACCTGACCAATATCATGACCATGAAAACCGGCTACAGCAATTTCTTCCGGTACTTTGATTCCCTGACGCTGACACTCGAAAATCGCCCCAATGGCAATATCATCATTCGTGCAAAACAAGCCATCAACTTCAGGGTATTTCTGGCAGGTTTCCTGCAAAAGCTGCGCCCCCAAAGAATAGGATGAACTGGCTGGCGTCATAACTTTTCTTGGCTGAAGCCCTGCACTTCGCATCGCCGCTTCAAACCCCTGCAAACGGATCAGCGTCCGCTCATCCTGCCGGGCGCCGAGGTAAACCACGTTCTGGCAACCACGTTCAAGCATTGCCAGCGTCATCTGACGCGCCGCTTCAAAATTGTCGATTCCCACCGCAATATCAAGGCAGGGCGATATGCTGTCCATTAATTCCACCACAGGAATACCTGCTGTTTGCAGCACTTTCAACGTCTTGGGAGTATGTGTGCGTTCTGCCAGAATCAGGCCATCAATATTATAAGAAAGCAGGGAAAGTAAACGCTCTTCTTCTTTCTGGGCACAGTATCCATAGTGGGCAAGCATGGTCTGATATCCATTGCGATCGGTCACATGTTCGATCCCACGGATAACCTCGGCAAAAACTTGATTAGTCAATGAAGGAAGCAAAACGCCTATCGCACGGCTGGTGGAATTGGAAAGAATATCCGGCACACGATTGGGAATGTAGCCCAATTGGTCCACTGCTTCAGCGATTCGTTTTCCCAATGCTTCAGAAACCTGATCCGGATTACGTAAAAAACGGCTAACCGTCATTTTGGTGACCCCAACGAGGTCTGCAACATCTTGTAAAGCTGGGCGTTTTTTCTTCATTTTCAATGTAATGCAATCAGTTATGATACGTACAGATGGATAGGTACAGATGAATAGTTCGCGGTTTTAACACATTTATATACCATTACAATACGCTTTTTAGCGAAAAATGCTGGTGCACTCTCACTCATTTATCAATTGCTTCTCAAACTGTGATGCTTTACATGCGTTTGAGCGAATCCCGATAAATAATCTGAGGCGAAAATATGGGATGTTGCATGTCGGGTTCAAGTAATAGGCGCGTGGCAAAACGCGCCATATCAGTGATAGGAAAATGGACACTGGTCAGCGCAGGATAAATAAATGCCGCCCGTTCACCGCTGTCATAACAAATGATGGAAATATCCTCAGGAACGCTCAAACCTTGCTCCGTAATCGCCAACAATCCGCCGAGTGCCATTTCTTCACTACAGAAAAACAGAGCATCAGGCCGTGATGTTGCCAAAATCGCGCGGGTTTGCCGGTAACCACTTTGCAAATCATACTCTCCCTCCAGACACGCGATCGGTTGTAATCCTGCGTCCTGCATAGCATCCAAAAACCCCTGACGACGCTGTAGGCTTGGATAACGCATCAAAGGGCCGCTGACACAAGCTATGCGGGTATGCCCGTATTCAAGCAAAGTTTGAGCTGCAAGGTAACCGGCTTTGTGATGATCAAAGGCAACACAGCGCTGCTCCAACCCGGATACCAACCGATCCAACAACACAAAAGCATGCCCGCCGTGTGCAAGCTGCCGCAATTTATCATCGCTGATAGCACGTACATGCAGGATTAATCCATTACAACGCAAACTATGCAGATAGGTGATGGCCTGCCATTCATTCTCTGCACTGTTTCTTCCCTGCGTAACCAGAAGCTGTTTGCCGTGTAATTCGGCTTCCGTCTGGATGCTATCCATCAAAGCACCGAAAAAGCCACCACGATAGGAAGTGGTCACTAATCCCAACGTATGACTCTGACTGGATGCCAATTCACGCGCCGCCAGATTGGGGCTGTAGCCCAATTCCATAATGGCGCTTTCCACTTTGGTGCGAGTTGTCTCCCTTACGTTTTTATCACCATTGACAACCCGTGATACCGTGGCGCGGGAAACGCCAGAGTAAGCGGCCACATCTTCCAGTGTTACCATGCTTTTTCCTTGTGATCCCAATGAATTAATGCCTGTTCTATTGGAACTGTGGCAAATACATGCGATTGATATCCAATACTTCATTCAATAATGATGAATCCAGTGCAACATCTGCAATCAAGGGATGCATCACCAACGCCAACAGAGCGGCCTTGCGATCACCATGAACCGCAGCTTCAATCGTCAGACGCTCAAAGGTTTTTACTTGCTGTGTCAGCGCCAGCATACTGTCCGGCAACTGACCAAATGCCAGAGGGTGTGCTCCTTGGGCATCAACAACACAGTTGGTTTCAATCACCGCATCATCCGGCAGGCCGTTAATGGCTCCGTGATTCATCGTATTCACAACTAACTGTGTCCCGAGATTATTGTGGATTGCAGAGATCAATTCCAATGCAACTTCAGAATAGAAAGATCCCCCGCGGAAACTTAATTGCTCCGGTTTGTGATCCAGCATTGGATCAGCATACAACCCGAATAATTCCCGCTCCACCTGCATCACTTGCTCCGCTCGTGTGCCCTTGTTGGCTGCCGCTTCCTTCTCTTCCTGCAACATTTTGCCAGTCTGATAAAAATAACGGTGATAAGGACACGGGATCGCTCCCAACGCCCGTAAAAACTCCGGCGGCCAAGGTTCTTCCTTGATATTGTTCATCGTCAATTCTGCACCGCTACACAGCAACTCCAGTACCCGCTCTGTTTCATCTTTCCCTTTCACTAATACCTGATGTGCCCAAACCATATGGTTAAGGCCCGCGAAACGTAACAGCACATCCTGATAAGGCTGTTGCAACATATTGGCGATCATATGGTGCATGGAGATCGGCACATTGCACAGCCCGATGATCTTGGCTTTGCTATAGCGGGACACCGCTTCTGTGACCATTCCCGCCGGATTAGTGAAATTGATGATCCACGCATCCGGTGCAAGACGTTCGACTTTACGTGCAATCTCCAACAAAACAGGAATGGTGCGCAATGCCTTGGCAAATCCACCAACGCCCGTTGTTTCTTGCCCAAGCAGGCCATATTTCAACCCCAGACGCTCATCAGCAGCACGGGCAGGAAGTTGACCAACCCTTAGTTGAGTGAGAACAAAACTGGCCCCGCTGATCGCCTCATCCAGCGAATAATGCACACTCACTACAACGTGCTGCAAACCGTGACGATCCAGCATACGGCGTGTCAATCCGGCAATGATCTCCACCTTCTGCCGTCCTGCTTCCACATCCACCAATGCCAGTTCAGACAGGGGGATCATTTGACTGCGTTGAATAATCCCTTCCACCAATTCTGGTGTGTAACTGCTGCCACCGCCAATCACTGCAATTTTGATCGGTTTCATATGAGCCTCTTTTTATACCGTCTGACGATCGGGTACCGGCAAGCGCTGATAAAGATCGATCATGTTGTCAGCAAGATCTTGAATCACCATCGCGTTCATCAAATGATCCTGAGCATGAACCGTGATCAAATTGATGGGTAATTTTCCGCACCCTTCATCCAGTCCAATCAGTTTTGTCTGGATAACATGAGCTGCGCGAGTTTCCTGTCGGGACTCTTCCATCAACACCTCAGCTTGCTGAAAATTTCCTTCTTTCGCCTGCTGCAATGCCATTAATGCACTACTGCGCGCACTGCCGGCATGAACCAGTAACTCGATAATCTGCTGTTCAAAATCCTGCTGTTCCAAATCAATAGACACGCGTTAATTCCCCCTGAAATTATGGTGTTGCCCCAGCTAAATCTTTTGCTTGCTGCTCTTCCGCCAAAAGCTGTTTTTCATACACCCTGAAGAAGGGATACCAAATCAGCAAATCAATCACCATCAACACCCCGACCAGCACAAACGCACGATAATCCCAGGCAGCAGAAATCAGCGCGCCAATCGGGGCTGGCGCAGTCCACGGAGCAATGGCAATCATCTTTTGCACTAAATCCAGATGCAGTGCGCCATAAGCCAGCACCGCATTCACCAGCGGCACAATCAGCAATGGGATTAATAAAGTGGGATTCATCACAACCGGAGAACCAAACAGCAGCGGTTCATTGATATTGAACATGGCAGGCACAACGCTGAGTTTGCCAATAGTTTTCAGATGAATTGAGCGGCTGCGTAGATAGAGGAACGCCAATACCAATGTCGAACCTGAACCGCCGATACAGACATAAAAAGACCAATACGGCGCGGTCAAAATCTGCGTGGTTGCCATTCCCTGAGTCATCAACGCGGCATTGGCAGCAATATTGGTCATAAAGATCGGATTAAGCAGCCCGGTGACAATATTGTCGCCATGAATGCCGGCGAACCATAGCAAATTAGCGACCAACACCAA
This sequence comes from Xenorhabdus khoisanae, assembly GCF_001037465.1. Lineage (GTDB taxonomy): Bacteria > Pseudomonadota > Gammaproteobacteria > Enterobacterales > Enterobacteriaceae > Xenorhabdus > Xenorhabdus khoisanae. Next base: position 1,564 of record NZ_LFCV01000038.1, on the reverse strand, counting down.
CAACATCACGGCAGGCAACGTATCCCCGACAGCAATCAGCGGCTGGAATACCTGCATTACCGCAGCGGGTAACAGCAAATTAAACTCACTTTGCAACAGCAAGCTGATGGGATAAACCGTCAGTAAAATACCAATAACGGGATACAACAGTTCAAAAGATCGGGCAATGGCGGGTGGAACCTGAGAGGGCATACGGATGGCGATATTGTATTTCTTAAGCAATCGAATTAACTCTACTGACCAAATTGCGCAAATTAACGCAGTGAAGACCCCTGCTCCGCCCAGAAAATCGAGCGGCATTTTATTTTCAACCTGTGGCGCCGCCGCCAGCAAAAACGCCATCAAAGACAGCAAAGCAGAAGTCAACCCATCCAACCCGTAAGACTTCGCCAGACTGTAGGCCGTACCGATGGAGACAAAAATACTCATCAATCCCATCGTCATAAAGAAAGGCATTGTAATGGTTGCCCAATGAGTCTTAGCGAACGCTAGCCAAGCCTGACCAAAAGAAGATGAAGTTTGCGCATCAAAAGGCGGATTTGCCACAATCAGCATAATACTGCCGATAATAAGGAAAGGCATTGCTGAGATAAAACCATCACGTATCGCAATAATATGCCGCTGACTACCGATTTTTCCTGCAATGGGCGCGATATGGCTTTCTACAATGCGTGTCATGGAAGCATAAATGCTCATAGACCCTCCATTTGATGAAAGTTTATTCCAACAGGCTTAAGGCATGATCCAGCACCTTATCACCCCGAAGTGCGCCATAGTCCAACATATTAATCAAACTGATGGGTTTACCTGCCGGTTCAGCCAGTGCAGTAAAACGGGCAAGCTCATACCGAATTTGCGGCCCCAGTAAAATCACATCGGCTTCATGAATACACGCCTCCAACTCCAGCGCTGGCACGGCCTTGATAGCCACATCCAACTGCCGTTTTTCGGCTTCCGACTGCATACGCTGCACCAACATGCTGGTAGACATCCCCGCTGCACAACACAATAGAATGGTTTTCATGGTTTTGTTCTCTTTATTGTTATCTCGTTATTATTTCACTCAAATCTATTTCACTTAAACCGAAATGAGAGCGCTCTCATTTTAGTTAAGGCTAACAGGTTATTTTGTGATTGCTGCGATAAGAGTCTCATAATTTGATAAGTAACAATTAAGAATATGGATAAAATGCGAGCTGCATTACAAATGGAAAATAAGAAAAAATGAAAGGGAGAATTTGACTGATTGATAGGCTAAAAAAGTGGTAGAATTTTTCTGCCCTGAAAAATAGTTATAAAACAGACGGATAAACTTAGAGTGTTCCCCGTGAGTACGGGGATAAACCGTGTTAGCTGGCCCAGCGTGGCAATTAGAGGTAGTGTTCCCCGTGAGTACGGGGATAAACCGTGTAGCAGCAAAACAGAATATAACGGTTGACTGTGTTCCCCGTGAGTACGGGGATAAACCGTCGGAAATATCAGCCAAATAACTCACTGAATCGTGTTCCCCGTGAGTACGGGGATAAACCGTTCATGATGAGCGTAGCGCGTAAAAACCAAGAGT
>NZ_LFCV01000037.1 GCF_001037465.1 Xenorhabdus khoisanae | reverse complement strand
AGATGTAATTAGATAAATATTACTTGACCTCAAGTTAGCTTGAGATTTTAGGGTATATCCACTAACCCAATCGATTCAAAAATCAGGCGAATCAATCTATTTAAAAATTTGAATAGGAGAATAATAATGTCATTGGAAATGGTTACAGCCTATCGTAAATCGAATGCACTATTTGCTTTTGTAGACAGCAAAGCACCATTATATTTAAGTACCCAAGATGGTAAAACAGTGGAACAACTTTCTCAGCTATGCCATGTTTATCAGGATAGATTCCATAGGTTATTGGATTATATGCAAATACTTAATGTGTTAACAAAAAAAGATGATAAATTTTACCTTACTGAACAATGGGCATCACTCAGTGATCCAAACAGTTTTGAAACATTATATATAAAGTTCGAATTAGATCCTGCCTTCTGGAACGCCTGGTCACAATACAGTGCGTCCTTAAGTAAAACGAATGAAAAATCTGCTTTTGAACTTACCCATCATGAGCCATTTTTTGATTATCTCAATCATGAAAATAATAAAAATATCAAAACTATTTTTGATAATTTATTGGCGAAAATGACCGATGAGATGAATAAACATATTATTGAACATATTCCTTTAAATGGCATTTCTTCATTTATTGATATCGGGGGTGGGATAGGTTCTTTTTCAAAAAAGATAAAAATACATTATCCACATATCCAATGTCACGTCATGGATCAATATGATTTTACCAGACAAGAATCAGAAGGAATTACTTTCATTAATGGCAATTTCTTTTCTGCTATTCCATCAGGATATGATGCTTATAGCATAAAAAATGTTTTGGATGATTGGCCAGATAATCAAGCCATTGATATTCTGAAAAATTGCCATAAAGCAATGCGGGAAGATTCCGTTTTATATGTTATCGATATGATTAAAGAACCAAATGATGCTGCATCATTTGATTTATATATGGATACCCTTCTGTTAGGCCGGAAACGGTATCAATCAGAATTTGAATCTATGGCAAAACAGGCTGGACTCTCTATTACAAATATCTACAACTTGAATTTTTCCACAGAAAATGGCAGCTACTACATTATTGAGATGAAAAAATGAATTTACATTGAAGTGACTGTCGTATCACTATGACGACATTATAATCTGGCTGATAAAAGGCCATGTTTGCCACCCATCTCCTCATACTCACTTTAAATAACCATGAAACAGGGAATTCCAATATACTGATATCGCTCGCTAAAATGCGAGCGATAAGAGTTAACACGCCATACGTACACCCGAATATGCTTAACCTGATTATTCAATAGATGCTGGTGAATAGTTGCTCAAATCCTGCTAGAATTCGCGGTGTGAAATAGGCATTATCGTAGCGAATTGACAACAAATAACACCAACAGGTTAATTAAATGGAAATTATGTGCCAAAAACTGAATGTTCTGCGTAAAGTTGATAACTTATTAATGGATCATAAGCCCAATAACAGCACAGGTGTTAAGCGATTTATTTTAGAGTTTCTTTTCTTTGGATTGATTAATGCACGCTCGTGCTTATTTGCTGGTTTCTTTTTTTTGGCTTTATTTTTGGTTCCGGCAAAAGGCATCATGGGCATACCACGTTATGATGTACTATTAGTATTTGCAGTAACCTTTCAAGCATTACTAATACGGTTAAAACTCGAAACATGGGATGAATTGAAAGCGATCTGCGTCTTCCACTTAGTCGGTTTTATAATGGAGCTATTTAAAACATCAGCATCTATCAGTTCATGGCAATATCCTGATGCTGCGTTTACTAAGCTTTGGGGAGTCCCGCTATTTACAGGTTTTATGTATGCTGCCGTGGGGAGCTACATTATACAGTCATGGCGCTTTTTTAAGGTACGCATTGAGCATTACCCACCGTATTGGATGGCAACACTGGTGGCACTGGCAATTTATATCAACTTCTTTAGTCATCATTATATTGATGATTACCGCTGGTACTTAACTGCTTTTATTTTCGGTTTGTATGCACGTGGTACTGTTTTTTATACACCGTTGGATAAAGAACGCAAAATGCCATTATTACTTGCTTTTATACTGATTGGTTTTTTTATTTGGTTGGCAGAAAACTTCGGCACCTTCTTTGGGATCTGGCAATACCCGAATCAATTAGGCGCTTGGTCTGTTGTTCATGCAGGAAAATGGGGGGCATGGTCATTATTGGTGGTTGTGACCTTTACGATTGTCGTTCACCTTAAACATATTAAAGCGAATGTGGCAATTGCCCGTTAAAGCACAATGTTTATCTATCCGGATTTGACGGGATGGTAAGACACCCCATCAAAGAAGAGAGAGTGTCTTACACAACGAAGAGTAAGGCACTATTTTGCTAATTTTCTTGATGGAGAGAAACTTCAACACCCGCCATTTCTTACTATCACCGTGAATTTAATACGCTTTCAGTTTTGCTTCCTTTCGTGCAATTAGGGTTAATTTGAGCTATTTTTTACTACTGTTTTTACTAATAGCCCAATGCTCCATATATCATTTCTACGCAGTTAGGGATCTAAACCAAGAAAAATATGGTAACAACACCCCTATAACATCAATGAACTTGATAAGATGATTCATATTACCATCCACTCATCTTATTCCTCCAATAGTTACCTATTTTCTGGTCGGTTAATTAACCAAACGCCTAATAAGATAAAAGCCACTCCTGCCGTTTTCAACAATGAAACTGTTTCATTGAACCAAGGCAATAAAGCCGCCATTAAATAAACAAAAACATAACTCAAGCTAATAATAGGATACGCTTTATTCAATGGCAGATATTTCAAGGTAAAAAACCAACATAACATGGACAGTGCATATCCCGCCAACCCAGCCATAACCATCAGCAAAGGAGTATGATTTGCCCAAAGCCAATCGATATCCAGCCAATGTACTGACAACGAAAGTTCTGGCAAACGGGCAACTCCCCATTTCAGTAGCAACTGAGCTAAAGTGACCAACAAGGCGCTCGCTATTCCCCAAAGATAACCTTTCATTAACTCAGGCTCATCAATAAAATTCCCAGCATAATCGCAAAAACGCCGATCCAGTGTTTTAGCCCCACTTTTTCCTGATATAAAAATTGCCCAATCAGAGTCACGACTACAAAATTTATACTGAGCATAGGATATGCAATGCTCAGCGGCAAAAATTGTAATAATCGCAGCCAAAATATCATTCCTATGCCCAACAGAAGAATAGCACTGGACAGCCATATCGCCATAGATACCCCTTTATGGGGGGTATCTTTTTTTTGCCAACAAACAACTGCCTGCTTCTGACATAGTTGTCCAGCACAGGTTAGTAAACTAACCAAAAATAATAATGCTATGCTATTGTTCATGGTTTTTTTTGATAAATCACAAGGACAAAACGATGATTACTGCGTATTCTATCTGGCTTAGGTAATTCAGGAAGTTCCCCTTTTGAAGACAACAGGAAAACAATCGCAACCTGACCTTCTTTACGCGCTTTCTCTAACCATTCGGGAAATTTTTCTTGTGTTATATATCTATATCGGCTATCTGGGTAATTAAGCCCATATTCCAATTCGCCCGGACGATCAAACATATAAATGTCATTGCGTTTTAATTCCCATGCAATTGCCGCGCCTACTCCAACGGACTGGGACAGGATATATTTACTATCTGCCAATTCTTTTTCATTTTGTCTAATAAAGTGCTGAGGAAGTTTGGAATTAATTGTTTTGTTAGGCAATGCAGTCCCGATCGATAAGCTGAGCACGATGGAACAGGCCGCAGCCCATAACCAATATTTACCATCATGAATGAAGCATAAATAACCAATCCCACCCCAAGCCCCAAAGGCAATAATGCCCATAATCCATTTCAGCCATTCATTGGGTTGATAGAGAGGCTGACTGATCAAGGTTTCCATGACAAAAAGCACTAAAATAGCAACCACTCCAATGAAAATATTCACTAGCCCATTCATTTTTAATGCTTTCATATTGCCGTTTTTGACACAATCAACAGCATATTTTGCCATCATCAGTGCCAATGGGCCGATAAATGGTAAAACATAAGTTGGTAATTTTCCTTTTGCTATACTGAAAAATGCAAATGGAACAATGAACCAGCAGAACAAGAAAAACATCTCTGGATGGCTCTTTTTCTCTTTCCAACTTTTAACCAGCGCACCAGGTAGTAATCCCAACCACGGAATCACACCTAATACTAATATTGGCAAATAATACCAAATAGGCGCAATATGTTGTGCTTTCTCAGAAGCAAAACGTTGTATATGCTCTACCCAGAAGAAGTAATGCCAATAATCCGGCTCGCGCAAAGCAACTGCAATCACCCACGGCAAACTAATTAAAACAGCAAATATAACGGCGATAGGTCCAAAACGAACCATTTCCAAAAACCGTTTCTGGTATATTGTGATGGGTACCATTGCTATCACAGGTAACGCCAATGCCAGAAATCCCTTGGTCATAAAAGCCATGCCGCAAGCCAGCCCTAGTACAGACCATGCCAGAACCCGTTCCCGAGTACTTCCTGCCTTAAGTGCCCAATAGCAACTCACTATCCCTGCGGTAACCCATAAAGAGAACATCGGATCAAGGACACTATAGGTACCAATGGAAAAAACAATAAACATGGAAATATAAATTAGGCTCGCAACTAAAGCCGTCTGGCGACATTGCCACATCATCATGGCAAGTCGGTAAAACAAAAATGCACTTATTAGGATGCTGAATACTGAGCCAAAACGAACAGCAAAGTTATTATGTCCAAAAATCCATTGGCTGATATTATTAAACCAATAGCCAGCAACAGGCTTTTCAAAATAGCGGATATCTAAGAAGTAAGGAACAATCCAATTTCCACGTTGCAGCATTTCCCGGCTAATTTCAGCATACCGCGTTTCATCCGGTTGCCATAATAGGCGGCTATCCAGAGGTAATAGATAAGTAAGAATAAAAAAAAGAGCCATCAGAACGGCTCCAGCTTTACTCGTCCGAGTATTCAACATAACTGTGTTATACCCCTTGTTGGCAACCTAACCAGCCTTCACGACCGGGAAAATCTGAACGTACAATTTTCCCAACAGGAAGCGTGTCTCTATTTTCAGGTAATAAATGGCTTAATTTACAGAACTGAACACCTTGCTGATGAAGCATGTTCAATAGTGTTTCAAACTGTGAAGACTTCGACATACCTTCAACTTCGGTATGAATGGTATAAACCGGAACACCACGATCATTTTTGATGGCTTCAAGGATAAAATGATTAAAGCCATCATCGCTGACCTGTGTGCCAACAACTTCATCATAAGTCGGTAATGTGACAGGAATTTGTACAGTGCCCAAGTTTCCATCAGGCAAAAGTGGCCTAAATGGATGTATTCCGCGACAATCGCTATTGTAATCAAACTCAAAACTCTGTTTAACCGTCAGTACACGTTCATCCGCTCGCCAGCCAGCAACAGCCGAACATGTAACAGGCTGCCCTGTCGCCACTTCCAATGCATTAACTCCCAATCGCACTTGCTCTGCGAGTTCAGCTTCAGACCAGTACCCCACTTTAGCCTGCCAGCCTTGATGATCCCACGCATGCAAACCAACTTCATGACCTGCATCCATTGTTTGTTTCATCAAGTAACCCAGATCTTTTGCGATTTTTTTACCCGGCCATGCTGTACCCGCCAGCAAGATATCCAAGCCATAAAGGGATGCTGCATTTGATCTCAACATCTTCCAAAGGAATTTAGGCCGCAACAGGCGCCATAAATGACGCCCCATGTTATCCGGCCCAACACTGAAGAAAAAGCTGGCTTGAATATCATGCTTCTGCAAAATCTCAAGCAATCGTGGTACACCTTCCTTTGTGCCTCGATAAGTATCCACATCAATTCTCAAACCAACTTGTTTCATTACATTTAATTCCTGATATCGCTCTAATTTCCAATGAATCTCTAGTGTTTTATTTTCAGTTCTTCAACGGCTCCACACAAAAAGAAATCCAATGTTTCATCAATGGTTTGCTTCATATCAATAGTGGGTTTCCACCCCAACAAACGCTCCGCGTTTTTAATGCTGGGTCTACGATGTTCAACATCCTGATAACCTTGACCATAATAGCTACTACTTTCAATCTTCTTAAACCCGGCAAATGGTGGGAAATGACCCCGAAGTTCGTGTTTTTCAAAGCTATCTAACAGCATTTCAGCCAATTGCCGTATGCTGGCTTCATTTGTCGGATTACCAATATTGATAATTTGGCCGTCACACGCCCCATCCCGGTTTTCGATGATCCTGAATAATGCTTCAATGCCATCATGAATATCGGTAAAACAACGTTTTTGCTCACCGCCATCCACCAGCTTAATCGGGGAACCTTCAACTAAATTCAGAATTAATTGGGTAATTGCCCTTGAGCTACCAATACGAGCCGAATTCAAGCTATCCAATCTTGGTCCCATCCAGTTAAATGGACGGAATAAAGTGAATTTCAGGCCTTCTTTCGCACCGTATGCCCAGATAACCCGATCAAGTAGTTGTTTGGAAACAGAGTAGATCCAACGCTGTTTATTAATTGGTCCCACAATTAAGCGTGAAGTATCTTCATCGAATTCCTTGTCGTCGCACATACCATAAACTTCAGATGTTGAAGGGAAAATAATCCGCTTGCCGTATTTCACACAATAACGAACAATTTTCAGGTTTTCTTCAAAATCCAGTTCAAAGACACGTAATGGGTTTCGGGTATATTCAATCGGGGTAGCTATCGCCACTAATGGAAGCACGACATCACATTTTTTGATGTGATACTCGATCCATTCCGTGTGGATACTGACATCCCCCTCAATGAAATGAAAACGCGGATTGCCAATGAACCGTTCAATAGCAGAAGAACCAATATCCATTCCATAGATGTCATAGTTGCCATCAGCCAACAAACGTTCTGTCAGATGATTACCAATAAATCCGTTAACACCCAAAATCAAGACACGTTTCCGACGACTAACTTGTGCCATGGCTTTAGGGCCAACATAAACACCCGCCACAATGCCCATTTCAAGCGTGAGTCGGTTGCCTTGTACATACAGACCTGACTCTCCCTGTCCGCTGATAATTTCCAACGCACCTTCACCACAGGCAATAACAAAGGGTTCCGTGGAAATGATGGTTCCGGGAGGTTTGCCATGAGCCTGATTGAGTGGTTTTGAGCGCCAGATTGTAATTTTACGCTCACCCAAAAAAGTAAATGCACCTGGGTATGGCTCTGTCACTGCCCTGACTAAGTTATTAATTTCTTTAGCTGATTTATTCCAATCTATTTCACCATCTTCAGCGGTGCGACGACCAAAATAAGTTGCCTGACTTTCATCCTGTAGGATTGATGGATAATGGCCTGATTTAATCTGAGGAAGAATGCCATTCAATAATTCAACGGCTGTTTCTCGTATTTTTCTATGGACATCCAGTGAAGTATCCGTTTCATCTATTTGTACAGCTTGCTGCGCGACAATATCCCCTGCATCCGGTTTTGCCAGCATTTTGTGCAATGTGACGCCTGTTTCTGTCTCGCCATTGAGTACTGCCCAGTTAACCGGAGCACGACCACGATATTTCGGCAATAGGGAGCCATGAAGGTTAAATGTGCCTTTTTCAGCCAATGATAAAATTTCCTGACCAAGCATATTGCGATAGTAAAAAGAGAAAATAACATCTGGTTTCATTTCACGGATGCGTTCAACCCATAGCGGGTGATTCACATTTTCAGGTGCAAATACAGGCACCCCTAAATCAGCACCAATATGCGCAACAGATGAGAAAAAGTTATTTTCATGCGGATCATCTGTATGTGTAAATACAGCCTGAATATCAAAACCCGCTTTTACTAACGCATCAAGTCCGATACAACCAATATCATGATAGGCAAAGATAACTGCTTTCATTAGCTTTCTTCCTGATTATCGTTGGTCTTTCTAACTCCGACCACTTTTTGAATAAAATAACGCGGACGGGCACGAACGTCGTTATATATCCTGCCGATATATTCACCAAGTAATCCCATTGCGACGAACTGTGCACCAATGAACATGAAAAGGATAGCAAATAGGGTAAATACACCTTCAGCAGCCCACATTGAGCCAAAAATAAGGCGTAGAGTAATCAACAACACCGCTAACAAGAAACCCGTTAGGGCAATGACGCTTCCCACTACACTCAATAACCGCAATGGAGCCGTAGTCAGGCAAGTCAGAAGGTCATACATCAGATTTACCAATTTCATGAAACTGTACTTGGAATCCCCGAACTCACGCTCTGCATGAGACACATCTATTTCTATCGTTTTACGTGCAAAGGTATTAGCGAGTATGGGAATAAAAGTACTGCGTTCATGACATTGCAGCATCGCACGTACAATATGACGGCGGTAAGCCCGCAACATACAACCATAATCCCCCATTGAACGTCCCGTAGCTTTGATGATCATCGCATTGATTATTTTGGACGCACTTTTACGGAACCAAGAGTCCTGACGGTTAGCACGACGTGTTCCCACGACGTCATAACCCTCTTCTGCTGTCTTAACTAAACGAAGGATCTCTTCTGGCGGATTTTGTAAATCAGCATCAAGCGTAATAATCAGATCACCATCAGCCTGATGAAATCCCGCCATAATGGCGGAATGTTGCCCATAATTGCGGTTAAGCAAAATAGCAATCACATTATTTTCAGGGAATTCAGCCGCTTGGATTAAAATATCGGCAGAGTTGTCACGGCTACCATCATCTACCAAAATGACTTCATATTTCTGCTCAAGTTGTTGGCAGGTTGCGATCGTTCTTTTCAACAATTGGGGTAAACTTTCTTCTTCGTTATAAACAGGAATAACGATCGAAACTTTTTTGATCTTCTCAAACATCACTTACTTATGCTCCAAAAGAATTTCAGTTATCGCGTTCACAACACGATCTACATCATCGTTGTTCATATCTGGGAAAAGTGGCAGTGAACAGAGGGTTGACGAATTCCACTCAGATACAGGCAGGGAAAGATGAGGATAACGTTTCCTGTAATATTTTTGCGTATGCGCGGCCTTAAAATGCAAACCAGTGCCAATATTTCGATCCTTCAGGCGTTCCATAAAAGTATCCCGGTCAATACCACAGATACTTTTGTCAACACGTACCATGAAAAGATGATGGGAATGCAAATGCTCATATTCAGGAACACTCAACATTTGCAAAGGTGAGTTGATAAGTGCAGCAGAATATCGAGCCACCAACTCGCCACGGCGTGCGTTCATTGATGCTAATTTTCCTAACTGTACAACCGCTATCGCCGCATGGATATCTGATAAATTATATTTAAAGCCCGGCTCAACAACTTCTGCCTGAGGTTTTCTGCCTTGAATTTGTCGATCGAAAGCATCAACAGCCAATCCATGAAATCTTAAACAGCGGAGCCGTTGTGCGAGTTCGTCATCATCTGTAACGAATATACCGCCTTCAGCACAGGTTATGTTTTTAATGGCATGGAAAGAAAAGATGGCGGTTCCCCGTTCCCCTACCCACTCGTTTTTATAGCGGGTGCCGACGGCATGGGCAGCATCTTCAATCAGAGGAATATTGGCTTCTTGAGCAACGGCGCGCAGCGCATCAAGATCACAAGGTGCTCCTGCATAATGAACAGGAATAATCGCCTTGGTTTTTGGTGTAATGGCTTTTTTGATTGTTTCTGCGCTGACCATTAACGTATCACGGTCAACATCAACCATGACAGGCTCTGCGCCCAATAAACAAATCATATTGATTGTGGAAACCCACGTCTGGGAAGGGGTGATCACTTCGTCGCCAGGGCCTATACCTAATGCCAGCAAAACCAAGTGCATGCCCGCAGTCGCAGAGCATAGAGCAACTGCATGCTTACATCCGAACATGCGAGAAAAATCTTGCTCTAATTGGTGATTTTGTGGCCCTGTCGTAATCCAACCTGAACGTAAAACTTTCTCTACTGCTTCTATCTCTTCGCTGCCAATCGCAGGACGAGAAAATGGCAAAAAACTATCCATAATCGCCTTATGCCTTGCGTAATCTAAATTTGTTTTATAATTGAACGATTCTAGATGATGCTTGTTTAACGAAACATCAACGAAGAAACAAATATTAGTCAACCAAGGTACCAAAAAAGATAGGCTTTAATGATTATGATAGATTTCAATTACAGAAATTACAGATGGTTGACCCTCCATAATTTATAGTCAGTATTTTTAATATGTCTAATTTTTACTTCAAAAATTTCTGATAAATTTCGTTCTGTCATTACTTTCTCTGGTATACCAGATGTTAATAATTTTCCATGTGAAAGTAACCATACACCCGTCGCTTGCTCATAAGTATGATCAAGATCATGGCTACTCAGCAGTACCGTTCCCCCCAATGAACAGAATTGTTTGATCAACTTATCTAAAATAGCTTGTTGGGTAATATCAAGGTTATTTGTAGGCTCATCAAGCAAAAGCAATCTTCCGTCAGGATTCAATTCCGGCCATACTTGAAAAAAAGTTCCGGCTAATCTGACACGCTGCCATTCTCCACCTGATAGCTGACTAATTGGAGAAGAAAGCAATGGCAGGAGTCTCATTTGCTGACAGAGTTCATACAATACATTCTCACTCTGGGCCAGTGGAGCCGATTCAGGGCGGAACATGTCCAAGTATTGGAAGACGGGCATAATGGGAGTAGACGATGATTGAGAAAACCAAGCCCGGCACCTTGCCTGTTCGTGTTGACGATAATGTCTCAAGTCCCGGCCAATTAAATGAATACAGCCGCTGTAGGATAAAACTCCCGCAATCGCTGAAAGCAAAGTACTTTTCCCTGAACCATTTAATCCAACCAAATGAATTTGTTCTCCAGCCATAACAGATCCAGACAATGCTTTCAGTCTGTTGTTAACACTAACGTTATCCAATTCCAGGATCGGTTTGTTAGTCATGTTATTACTCCCGCCTTGTTACCTTTATTATTAGTTGGATAGTCATTTGTTTTTAATAATGGTGTGCTCTTAATAAAAGCCATATAAAAACCGGAGCACCTAAGGTTACAGTAACGACTCCAATCGGTACCTCTGCGTGAGATAATGACAATCGGGAAAATAAGTCAGCCAATAACAAACCACAGCTTCCCGCTAACGCACTGGCGGGAAGCAGCGCTTTATGATCAGTCAAGCCAATCAATCTTAAGATATGAGGAATAACTAAACCGATAAAACTTATCGCTCCTGCAAGAGCAACGCTCAATCCAACTAATAATCCAACCACCGATACAAATAAATTGCGCCATTTGTGATGAGATATACCTAGTTGTCGTGCCTGCAATTCCCCAAGCGATAGATAATTCAAAATGTTCCCCTTGCGGCTTAACCATAAAATAGCGGGGAATAATGCAATTACTAACCATTTCTGACGCCAATCAATGCCGCTGAAACTTCCCATCATCCAATACATCAGCTGCCTTAGATCCAAGTTTGTGCTGAAATAAACCATCCATGTCATCAAGGCCCCAAATATCACTCCGAAAGCAACGCCAATCAATAGCAAACGGGTATTAGTCACTTGATGCCTTCGGGAGAATCCCAACAAAATTGCTGTCATAAAAAGCGCTCCAAGTACCGCTCCAACGCTTAATAACCATAGTGGAGCAATACCATGAAAAGCCAATATCAAACATACCACTACAACGCCTGCACCATTACTGACTCCAAGTAATCCCGGCTCTGCCAGCGGATTTTCAAACAACGCCTGCATAATAGCGCCTGATACGGCCAAACTTGCCCCGACAGCCATCACTGCAAGCGCTCTGGGTAATCTCAATTGCCAAATAAATAACCGGGCAGGATCAGATAACCATTGATCAGGCCAGAACCAGATTTCACCTGCACATAATGACAAAACAAACAGGATAATGAAAAAAACAGACAGAATTGCTATCACTTGATGGTTACGTTTTCTCTGATAAGTGATCAACTCATAAACAGAGTACATGGTGATATTAGACCATTTAGGAAAAAGGGAATTTATCCCGTTGCTGACAATGGGATATGAAAGATAAGAAAAAGACCGCACAAGTGCGGCCTTTTTGTGTATTTATTCTTTGGGTAACGCTTTTTCTACCCGATTTTTCAACTTTTGGCCTGGGCGAAAAGTGACAACACGGCGAGCCGTAATCGGAATATCCTCTCCTGTTTTTGGATTCCGGCCTGGACGTTGATTTTTGTCTCGCAAATCAAAGTTGCCGAATCCAGATAACTTAACCTGCTCCCCGTTCTCTAAAGAGTGACGCACTTCTTCAAAGAACATCTCCACTAGATCTTTAGCGTCACGCTTGCTAATACCCAGTTTTTCAAAAAGATTTTCTGACATTTCAGCTTTAGTAAGCGCCATAAGTTCAGTCCCTCAAGGATGCTTGGAATCGCTGTTCTAATGCAGCAACGCATTTGTTAACGGTCGCAGCAATTTCTTCTTCTTCCAGTGTACGCATGGTATCCTGCAAGATTAAGCTAATAGCAAGGCTCTTGTAGCCTTCCGCGACACCTTTACCACAATACACGTCAAATAAGTTTATGCCAACTATATGATTTACGCCAACTTTCTTACATTCAACCAGAACATCTTCTGCGGCTACATTTTCAGGCACAACTATGGCGATATCACGGCGGTTAGACGGGAAGCGAGAAACTTCCGTCATTTCAGGGATTACGCGGTCTGCCAGACTGGACCATAATAACTCGAATACCACGGTACGGCCGTTTAAGTCAAGTTTACGCTCCAGTTCTGGATGAACAACACCAATATAACCAATGTAACTATTTTCCAGATAAATCCCAGCACTTTGCCCAGGATGTAAAGCAGAATGTTTCTCTGCCTTAAAGGAAATGCCAGACATTTTACCTGTTAATTCTAAAACAGTTTCTAAATCACCCTTCAAATCAAAGAAGTCAACCGCTTGTTTTTCAATCGACCAGTGTTCTTCGAAACGATTTCCTGCAATAACGCCAGCAAGCATCAATTCCTGACGAATGCCATTCTCCGCATTTTCATCTGGTACAAAACGCAACCCAGTTTCAAATAAACGCACACGGTTCTGTTGGCGATTCTGATTATACGCAACAGTAGTTAATAATCCCGTCAGCAGAGATAAGCGCATCGCAGACATATCCGCCGAAATCGGATTAGGCAGAATCAGTGCTTCTTCCTGCGGGTGCAAGTGTTGCTGAATCTTAGGATCAACAAAACTATAGGTAATTGCTTCTTGATAACCTTTATCCACCAGCATTGTTTTAACGCGTTTTAGTGACAAATCAGCTTCACGATGTGAAGTCATCACAAGATCAGCACGCACTGGCACGTCAGGAATATTGTTGTAACCGTAAATACGGGCAACTTCCTCAACCAAATCTTCTTCGATCTGCATATCAAAACGCCAGCTAGGTGCAACAGCTTGCCAACTATCATTCTGAACGGTTACCTGGCAACCTAAACGTGTCAGAATATCTGTTACCTGTTCATCAGCGATATGATGACCAATCAGCCGATCTAATTTCTTGCGATTCAGAGTAATTGTTGCAGGTTTTGGCAAATGAGATTCGCTGGTTACATCAACAATCTCCCCTGCTTCTCCACCACAGATGGCAATCAACAACTGAGTAGCATATTCTATCGCTTTATGCTGAAGTTGTGGATCAACCCCACGTTCAAAGCGATGAGAAGCATCAGTATGCAGACCATAACGGCGAGCACGCCCTGCAATAGCCAACGGTGCAAAAAACGCAGACTCCAGCATAATATGCTGAGTTTCCGCATTAACTCCCGAATATTCTCCACCAAAAATCCCTGCTATGGCAAGTGCTTGCTTTTCATCAGAAATCACTAGCGTTTCAGCAGAAAGTTCCGCTTCATTGCCATCTAATAGGGTGAGCTTTTCACCTTGCTCAGCCATGCGAACAATAATTGAGCCATTTAAACGCCCCAGATCGAACGCATGCAACGGTTGCCCTAGTTCAAGCAAAACATAGTTGGTGATATCAACAACGGGATCAATGGAACGAATACCACCACGGCGCAGTTTTTCACACATCCACAAAGGAGTGGTAGCCTTGACATTCACATTTTTAATAACACGACCCAAATAACGAGGGCAAGCTTCAGGAGCGTCAACACGGATAGGGAATTTCGTGTCTATGGTTGGTTTAACCGTTTCAATTTTTGATTCGGTCATAGACAATTTATTGATGACCGCTACGTCACGGGCAACACCCATGATGCTCAGGCAATCAGCACGGTTTGGTGTAATGCTGATTTCAATCGCGTTATCATCTAATTTCATGTAATCACGCAGATCAGTGCCAATCGGGGCATCTGCTGGCAATTCGATAATTCCATCATGATCGTTAGCAATACCTAGTTCAGAAAACGAACACAGCATCCCCTCTGACGGCTCTCCGCGCAGTTTAGCAGCTTTAATTTTGAAATCACCGGGTAGTACAGCTCCAACTGTAGCGACAGCGACACGAAGACCCTGACGGCAATTTGGTGCACCACAAACAATATCCAACAGACGTTCGCCGCCGACATTAACTTTTGTCACACGCAATTTATCTGCGTTTGGATGTTGGCCACATTCAACAACTTCACCAACAAATACACCGTGGAACTGGCCTGCCACTTTTTCAACACCATCAACTTCCAAACCCGCCATGGTGATTTGATCAGACAATGCTTCACTGTTAATGGCTGGGTTTGCCCACTCGCGTAACCAGAGTTCACTGAATTTCATGAGATATACCCGCCTTATTTAAATTGTTTGAGGAAACGCAAATCATTTTCAAAGAATGCACGCAAGTCTGTAACACCATAACGAAGCATGGTCAGACGCTCCATTCCCATACCAAAGGCGAAACCAGAATAGACTTCAGGATCAATACCAACGTTACGCAATACGTTCGGATGTACCATACCGCAGCCCAACACTTCCAACCACTTGCCATTTTTGCCCATTACATCAACTTCAGCGGAAGGCTCTGTAAATGGAAAGTAAGAAGGACGGAAACGAACCTGCATATCTTCTTCAAAGAAGTTGTTCAAAAAGTCATGCAGTGTACCTTTCAGGTTGGTAAAACTGATATCTTTATCAACAATCAGTCCCTCTACCTGATGGAACATTGGGGTATGAGTCTGATCGTAATCATTACGATATACACGCCCTGGCGCAATGATACGGATAGGTGGTTGACTATCTTTCATGGTACGAATCTGTACCCCAGATGTCTGAGTACGTAATAAACGTGTCGCATCAAACCAGAAAGTATCATGATCAGCCCGTGCTGGATGGTGTGCAGGAATGTTCAGCGCATCAAAATTATGATAGTCATCTTCGATTTCTGGCCCCGATTCAACAGAAAAACCCAGTTCGCCAAAGAAAGTTTCAATACGTTCAATCGTGCGGGTAACAGGATGCAATCCACCATTTTCCATACGGCGGCCAGGCAATGAAACATCGATTTTTTCTGCTGACAAGCGTGTATTCAGAATATCTGATTCTAACTTTGCTTTACGTGCATTCAATGATTCTTGAACTTCTTGTTTCGCCTGATTAATAACAGCCCCAGCCGCTGGACGCTCTTCAGCTGGTAAATCACGCAGCGATGACATCTGGAGAGTTAAATGGCCTTTTTTTCCCAGGTATTCAACTCGCACCAAATCCAACGCGGCAACATCCTGGGCTTCTTCTACGGCTGCTTTTGCCTTTGCAACCAGCTCAGTAAGATGTGACATCGTTTTCCTCTTCCTTTGGCCAGATGGCCCTTTAGTTGTTATCGATTATGCCTTCAAATTATCTATTGACGAGGCCATAAAAATAAAAAAGCCTCCACACTGGAGGCTCAAGCGCTATTTTTCGTTTCTTTTCTTACGCGCAAAGCCCCCTGTTCTCAGGTGCTAAAGTAAAAGAAGAAACGAAAAAAGGCTAACTTCATCATGTCTGTTCTCTCTCCTGTATCCTTTTTAAATTGGCTACTCGTAATCTGATTATGATTCAAATCTAAATAATAGACTAAGTAATAATAACTTAAAAAATAATAACCAAAACATTAGTAAGCCACATTTTGGAAAAAAGTAAAAGAGGGAGCAAGCTCCCTCTTTTAATCTGACTTATGCCAGAGCGCCCTTCGCTTTTTCAACCAGAGCAGCAAATGCTACTTTGTCGAATACAGCGATGTCAGCCAGAATCTTACGGTCGATTTCAATCGAAGCCTTTTTCAGGCCATTGATGAAACGGCTGTAAGACATGCCGTTCTGACGTGCAGCAGCGTTGATACGTGCAATCCACAGTTGACGGAACTGACGTTTACGCTGACGGCGGTCACGGTAAGCGTACTGACCAGCTTTGATAACAGCCTGGAAAGCAACACGATAAACGCGCGAACGAGCACCGTAGTAACCTTTCGCTTGTTTCAAAATTTTCTTGTGACGTGCACGGGCAATAACACCACGTTTTACGCGAGCCATATACTTCTCCTATCGTCTCTGAGTTCTAATCTAAAAAATTGCTTATGCGTATGGCAGACAAGCAACAACCAGGCCCAGATCTCCTTTGGAGACCATGCCTTTTGGACGTAAATGACGTTTACGCTTGGTTGATTTCTTAGTCAGAATGTGACGAAGGTTAGCGTGCTTACGCTTGAAACCGCCGCTTGCGGTTTTTTTGAAGCGTTTAGCTGCGCCGCGTACTGTTTTAATCTTTGGCATTTTAATTTCCACTTCGCATTGTTAATTACAACGAACTAGTAAGGCGAATAGACTCCATCCAGAAATTGGCTGGAGTCTATTACTTGTTTGCCTGACTATTTCTTCTTAGGAGCGAGCACCATGATCATCTGGCGGCCTTCAACCTTCGTTGGGAAGGATTCAACCACTGCCAGTTCATTCAGATCGTCACGAATACGGTTAAGCATCTCGATACCAATCTGTTGGTGCGCCATTTCACGCCCACGGAAACGCAGGGTGATTTTGGCTTTATCGCCATCTTCCAGAAAACGAATCAGGTTGCGTAGTTTGACCTGATAGTCGCCTTCATCTGTACCAGGACGGAATTTAATTTCCTTGACCTGAATAACCTTTTGTTTCTTTTTCTGTTCTTTGACTGATTTACTCTTCTCATAGAGGAATTTGCCGTAATCCATGATACGACAAACTGGCGGTTCGGCATTTGGGCTGATTTCCACTAAATCAACACCAGCTTCTTCAGCTTTCTCAAGAGCTACCCTCAGACTGACAATACCAATCTGCTCGCCATCTAATCCAGTTAAACGAACTTCAGAGGCGCGAATCTCTTCATTAATGCGATTTGGGCGCGCCGGTTGAATTCTTTTTCCGCCTTTAATACCTTATTCCTCCAATTGATGAAGATTACGACTGCGTATTTCTGTCAGCAGTTTTCCTGTAAATTCACTGACGTCAATGCTACCTAAGTCCTTGCCGCGGCGAGTACGGACAGATACTTTTCCTGACTCGACTTCTTTATCACCACAAACAAGCATGTAAGGTACACGACGCAGAGTGTGTTCACGGATTTTAAAACCAATCTTCTCGTTTCTCAAGTCTGCTTTTGCACGAATGCCCACATCTTGAAGTTTTTTAACCAATTCCTGTACATAATCTGCCTGACCGTCAGTAATATTCATGACGACGACTTGCTGAGGAGCCAACCATGTTGGGAAAAACCCAGCATACTCTTCTGTCAGGATACCGATGAACCGTTCCAGAGACCCCAGAACCGCACGGTGAATCATTACAGGAACCTTACGTTCGTTATTTTCACCTACATATGACGCACTCAAACGCGCTGGTAGTGAAAAATCGAGTTGCACAGTACCACATTGCCACGCACGATCCAAACAATCATATAGAGTAAATTCAATTTTAGGGCCATAAAATGCACCTTCGCCCGGTTGGTATTCAAACTCAATACCTTTTTGGGTCAATGCTTCAGCAAGATCGGCTTCTGCTTCATCCCACTGTTTTTCTGTACCAATGCGTTTCTCTGGGCGAGTTGATAATTTAACGACAATCTTCTCGAAACCAAATGTACTGTACACGTCGTAAATCATTTTGATACAGCTACTGACTTCTTGAAGAATTTGATCTTCAGTACAGAAGATATGAGCATCATCCTGAG
This sequence comes from Xenorhabdus khoisanae, assembly GCF_001037465.1. GTDB lineage: Bacteria > Pseudomonadota > Gammaproteobacteria > Enterobacterales > Enterobacteriaceae > Xenorhabdus > Xenorhabdus khoisanae. The sequence continues at coordinate 9,513 of NZ_LFCV01000037.1, read as the reverse complement.
TAAAGCCACGTACACGCATCAAACCATGCAAAGCCCCTGATGGCTCATTACGGTGACAACTACCAAATTCAGCCATACGCAGAGGTAAATCACGATAAGACTTCAACCCTTGGTTGAAAATCTGGACGTGCCCTGGGCAGTTCATTGGTTTTACACAGTATTCACGGTTTTCAGATGAAGTCGTGAACATATTTTCTTTATAGTTTTCCCAGTGCCCCGTTTTTTCCCACATGATGCGATCCATCATGAATGGGCCTTTAACTTCTTGATACTGATACTCTTTCAGTTTTGTACGGACAAATGTTTCCAATTCACGGAAGATTGTCCAGCCATCATTATGCCAAAACGCCATGCCTGGTGCTTCTTCCTGCATATGATACAGGTCAAGCTGTTTACCGATTTTACGGTGATCACGTTTTGCCGCTTCTTCCAAGCGTTGTAAATAGGCATTAAGCTGTTTCTTATCCGCCCACGCAGTACCATAAATACGTTGCAACATTTTGTTGTCGCTATTGCCGCGCCAATATGCCCCTGCAATTTTTTGCAGTTTGAAATGATGGCAGAAACGCATATTAGGAACATGCGGCCCACGGCACATATCAACGTATTCTTCATGGTGATACAGACCCGGACGATCATCATGGCTGATATTTTCATCCAAAATCTGGATCTTGTATTCTTCGCCACGAGCCGCAAAGGTATCACGCGCTTCTTGCCAACTGACTTTTTTCTTAATGACATCGTAGTCTTTTTTGGCAAGTTCAAGCATGCGCTTTTCAAGCAACTCGATATCTTCCTGCGTCAAAGAGCGATCCAAATCGACATCGTAATAGAAGCCATTATCAATCACTGGACCGATAGCCATTTTCGTATTAGGCCACAATTGCTTAATGGCGTGCCCCAACAAGTGTGCACATGAGTGGCGAATGATTTCCAGACCTTCTTCATTCTTGCTAGTGATAATCGCGAGATTGGCATCGGTTTCAATTAATTCGCACGCATCAACCAATTCACCATTAATACGGCCGGCAATACATGCTTTTGCCAAGCCAGCACCGATATCAAGCGCCACATCCATTACGGAAACAGCATGCTCAAATTGACGTTGACTACCGTCAGGAAGAGTAATTACAGGCATTTAAAATCCTTATATACAGTGGTGACCCACACGCAAGATCACTTGTATTAAATCAAATTTATTATTAATCAGCACGTTAGAAACAAATTCTTGCTTCACTCCGCAAGATGTGTACACATTTTAAGGACACATTTCGAAAATGTATCCGGTACATTTGCCTAACTCGCTCGACATACTATCACACAGAGTAGGTGTTAAAATAGCTTATCTTGATATTACATCAGGTTAATCAATTGATTGATAATTATACTGGTGCGAAATTCAAAACAACTCTTTTAAAAATTACCAATGTAAGGAAAGTGACCGAATTCCATCATAGAGTATTTCACACCATGAGACATAATCATGCCCACTGGGTAACTCACGGGTTTCTAATGGATCGCCTTTCTGAATTAATAATTCACTCAATCTATAGTGATTCTGAATGTTCAACTTCGCAACGCCATTTCCCCTCTCTGATTTTTATTCACAAAGAAAAAGTTTTTTATGATTATGATTAAAATTGGCAGACTCACTAACTTAATAAAAGACCAGGGAAGTGAGCTTCTTGGCAATGAAAAGAATTGAAAATGGGTCAAAATCCATTAAGAATAATTTATTAATTGCGGTTATTGCGTCATTACTAAACCACGATAAGCATTTTTCACTTTCCATAAATAACGCGGAGCCTGTGGTGCAGGGTGATTATTTTGAACATATTGATAAAACTGATCAGGCGTCATTCGATTGATCTTATTAATTGCTACAGTTCGGTTTGAATCAAATGTACGTAACAATGCCCCTGCACCATTCACATAAGCGACTATTGTTGCATAATACAGCGTTTCTGGGTTCGAAATACCTTCCAAATGCTGTTTTTTCAAGATACTGATATAAGCAGTGCCAAGGTCAATGTTCGTTTCAGGATCTTTCAATTCACGCACTGTCGGCTGCCCTGATTTTCCTTTCATTCTGTAGGCATCTCGCCCCGCCGTTGTTGCTTTAATTTGCATTAATCCAACAGCATTCGATTTGCTGACAACTTCTGGACGAAAACCTGACTCAACTTGAATAATTGCTTTAATAAGGGTTTCATCAACACCATAACGTTTTGCGGCTTGCCCAATGAAGGCATCAAACTGAGTGGGTTCAGATCGATTGGTCAATTTAGGAGAATTAAAAATAGCTCTATTACCATCCAGCATACGTTTTGTGGTTGGTTGTCTGTTGATATCTGATTGATGCCCTTTTTCGCCTGCACATCCCGTTAATAACAGTGCCAACATAATATAACGAAGTCTTAATTTCACGCAGCTTCCCCTAAATAAAATTGATCCTATAAAGGATATATAATTTTATCGATAAGCCAAAAATATTTTTCCATTGCTTATCAAAATAAGTTAATCCATTGTTCTTGGGTAATTCTGGACAATATGTCGTTTTTTTGTTCGCATGTGACTCACTACTGTCATACCAATCAACAAAGAGTAAAGGAGTATCTAACAAATCTATTATCAATTTTGCTGATATCATCTTGACTTCATTCAGATGATATTGATAATCATTATCAATGATAATATGTATAACAAATAGGGTCTGCCATAATGAATAAAAAACGTTCTCTCTCTGCTGTACCGATATTTAACCTAACCATTGCGCTATTAACAATGGTTTTATTCAGCCAACAAGCTCATGCAGATAAGACGTTCAGAGTTGTTACGACATTCACTATCATTCAAGATATGGCGCAAAATATCGCTGGTGATGCAGCTATTGTCGAATCCATCACAAAGCCCGGCGCAGAAATTCACGATTACCAACCAACACCTAAAGATATTATCAAAGCACAGCGTGCGGACCTCATTCTTTGGAATGGCTTAAATTTAGAACGTTGGTTCGAACGCTTCTTTGACAATATGAAAGATATACCTACTGCTGTCATTACTGAAGGGATTACTCCTTTGCCTATTCGCGAAGGGCCTTACAATAAAAATCCCAATCCCCACGCTTGGATGTCACCTAAAAATGCGTTGATATATATCGAAAATATTCGTAGTGCCCTTGTCAAATACGATCCGGCAAATGCTGAAATTTATAATCACAATGCCAAAGCTTATGCAGCAAAAATAGCCCAATTAGATGCCCCGCTCAGAGAACGCCTCTCTCGTATTCCTGAAGAACAACGTTGGTTAGTTACCAGTGAAGGCGCTTTTAGCTACCTCACACAAGATTATGGTTTCAAGGAAGTGTATTTATGGCCAATTAATGCAGAAGAACAAGGTTCCCCCCAGCAGGTTCGCCGTGTCATTGATATAATAAGAGCTAACAAAATCCCTGTCGTTTTCAGCGAAAGTACTGTTTCAGATAAACCGGCAAAACAAGTCAGTAAAGAAACAGGCGCTCGTTACAGCGGTGTACTCTATGTTGATTCTCTTTCTACCCAAAAGGGGCCAGTGCCTACTTATATTGATCTGCTGAATACCACCGTAGACACCATTGCGAAAGGATTTAATCAATGAATCGCTCATCATTAAACCGCCAACCATTATTTGAGCAGCCCCACTTGGTTGTTGATAACGCGACTGTCACTTACAACAATGGACACACCGCTATTTACAATGCCAGTTTTGATATTACTGGCGGCACGATTTGTGCGCTGGTCGGTATGAATGGCAGTGGAAAATCCACACTATTTAAAACCATCATGGGATTAGTTACCCCTTCTCAAGGCAAAGTGACTCTCAATACACAATCTATAAAAACTGCATTAAAGCAAAATATCATCGCCTATGTTCCACAAACTGAAGATGTAGATTGGAACTTCCCGGTTTTAGTTTCAGATGTGGTGATGATGGGGCGTTACGGAAAAATGGGATTCTTACGCCGCCCCAGTAAACGGGATCATCAGGTCGTAAATGAAGCTCTTGAGCGTGTTGGATTAAAAGAACTACGTGACCGTCAAATTGGCGAGCTTTCAGGGGGCCAGAAAAAACGCGCATTTTTAGCCCGCGCGCTCGCTCAAGAAGGAAAAGTCCTGCTGCTGGATGAACCTTTTACTGGTGTGGATGTGAAAACAGAAAATGCCATCGTTAATTTACTCCGTGAATTACGGGATGAAGGGCATTTAGTCTTGGTATCGACGCACAACCTCGGCAGTGTTCCTGAATTTTGTGATCGTGTTATTTTGATCAATCGCACTGTGTTGGCTAGTGGTCGTACTGAAACGACTTTTACCCAAAAAAATCTGGAAATCACCTTTGGCGGTGTCTTGCGCCATATTAATCTTTCCGGTTCTGAACTGCATGAAGATGATGATCCTCGTTCATTGACCGTCATTACTGATGATGAACGTGCCGCTGTCTTCTATGGACATGACCACCATATCCCTCCGCGGCAAAGCCCAAAACAAAAGGAAAACCAGCCATGATGGAATTGCTTTTACAGCCATTCAATTACAACTACATGGTAAAGGCTATGTGGGTAAGTGCCATCGTTGGTGCTGTTTGTGCTTTTTTATCAGCTTATCTGATGCTGAAAGGTTGGTCACTGATGGGAGACGCACTCTCCCACTCTGTTGTACCTGGGGTAGCAGGTGCGTATGCTCTTGGCTTACCTTATGCTGGAGGCGCTTTTTTTACGGGGATGCTTGCGGCACTATCAATGACATTGGTGCGTCATATCACTCGATTGCGTGAAGATGCAGTAATCGGCTTTATATTCTCCACTTTTTTTGCTGCCGGGTTGCTGATCGTCTCCCTGAACCCCACATCCGTGAATGTACAAACCATTATTCTGGGCAATATTTTAGGCATTGCTGACGAAGATGTTTTACAAGTTGAAATCATTACCGCCGTTTCCTTTATTATCTTAATGTTGCTTTGGAAAGATTTGTTGGTTGTTTTCTTCGATGAAACTCACGCACGTTCTATCGGGTTATCACCATTACGGTTAAAAATCATTTTCTTTACTTTATTAAGTGCCTGTACGGTTGCCGCATTACAGACGGTAGGTGCCATCTTGGTTATCGCAATGGTTGTTACCCCCGGTGCAACAGCCTATTTACTGACCGATAAGTTTAAAAACCTGCTGATCATTGCAGTTGCCATCGGTTCACTCACAAGTGGCATCGGTGCATATTTAAGTTATTTCCTTAATGGTGCAACTGGCGGTGTCATTGTCACCCTACAAACAGTGGTTTTCCTGTTAGCGTTCTTCTTTGCCCCTAAACATGGCATGCTGGCTTCCCGCAAACGAGCGAGAAAGGAATCTCTGGCGTTGACTCAGGAAGGACGCTCATGAATACATTTATTGAATTAATGACTGAACCTTTCATGCATGAATTTATGCAGCGGGCTATCTTTGCTGCCATCATAGTGGGTATGGTTTGTGCTGTACTTTCTTGTTATCTGGTCTTAAAAGGCTGGTCTTTGATGGGTGATGCGATTTCCCATGCCGTGCTGCCCGGTATCGTATTGGCCTTTGCAGCAGGCATCCCACTTGCAGTCGGTGCTTTTCTCTCAGGTATATTTTGTGCGTTTGCCACCGGATATCTGAAAGAACACAGCAGAATCAAAGAAGATACTGTCATGGGAATTGTTTTCTCTGGTATGTTTGCGTTTGGCTTAATCTTATTCACTCGTATAGATACGGATCAACACCTGACACATATTTTATTTGGCAGCATACTCGGCATTACCCAACATGAATTGATTCAAACACTGTGTATTGCGGGAGTCACACTGGCTATTGTTTTGTTGAAACGAAAAGATTTCATGCTCTACTGCTTCGATCCCAATCAGGCTCGAGTTGTTGGTCTTCCAGTGAAACTTCTTCATTACTGTTTATTATCTTTGTTAGCTCTGACAATCGTCGCATCCTTGCAAGCCGTCGGCATCATTCTCGTTATAGCCATGCTGATCTCACCAGGTATTATTGCTTTTATTCTTTGCCGGAGTTTTGATCACATGTTGATTGTTGCAATGATTGCTTCCGTATCATCCTGCGTGATCGGTACTATTATCAGCTTCCATATTGATGGTGAAACAGGGCCTTGCATCGTAATCATTCAAGCCATTTTCTTCACTATTGCCCTTATTTATAACCAAATAAAATTGGCTCGCAAGAAAGTGAACAAGGAGTTCTTAGAAAAGATACCTTCTTAAACATCGTCAGCTCCCAAAGAATCAAATTAAAAATCCAGAGTGCCATATCCAATTTGAGATATGGCTTTATTAATTGCTATTAAAATCCTTTTTAACCTGTTCAAATGTTTCATCTGTCTGTAATATGAGCTTAGCAATTGTCAACTTAATGAGGTGAATCATGTGGCAAACCGTGAACCGTCTATTAAGTGAGTATTTTGATGACACTGAAATTCACGATAAAACGGAATTAGCAGGAGGCGACATTCACCGTTCTTGGTGCATTAAATATGGTGAACAGCATGTTTTTGTCAAATCCAACGTGAAAGAAATGCTGCCAGTTTTTAAAGCTGAAGCAGAACAATTGGAGTTACTGGCCCGCAGCAAAACAACCCGCGTTCCCGAAGTTTATGGTGTAGGGCATGATCGCAACTATAGCTTCCTTTTACTGGAATATTTACCTATAAAGCCATTTAATGCCCATAGCGCGTATTGTTTTGGTCAACATCTTGCGAAACTACATCAGTGGAGCGAACAACCTAAATTTGGTTTTGATTTTGATAACATGCTTTCAACCACCATACAGCCTAATGGGTGGCAAAAACGCTGGAATCAATTTTATGCTGAGAAACGCATAGGCTGGCAATTGCAACTTGCTGCTGATCAAGGGATGGTATTTGGTGATATCAACCTCATTGTCCAAATAATCAGTGACAAATTACACGCCCATCACCCTCAACCTTCCCTCCTTCATGGGGATTTATGGCCTACAAACTGTGCATCGTTGAATGATGATTGTGCTGTAATATTTGATCCTGCCTGTTATTGGGGAGATCGTGAATGTGACTTAGCGATGCTACCACTTTACTCAGACCTTCCCTTACAAATTTTTGATGGTTACCAGAGTATCTGGCCATTGCCACTAGATTTCACTGAACGTCAGCCCATTTACCAACTCTACTATTTACTGAACAGATGCAACCTTTTCGGAGGTGATAATTTTATGATTGTGCAAAATATGGTAGATAAACTCTTATCTGAATAATGATGAGAAAATCTTATCGGCATCACATTTGAAAATAAAAATCATTATTGTTAGCTCTGAATGACACTTCCCTACAAAAAATCAGGGTTAACTTTTCGATTTTTAAATTCAATCAAAATCAAGAGAAAAATTTATATATTAAAGATGTATTTTCGCATTACCAACCCAATAATTTAGATAAGAAATAAGCTATCGCACCAACAATAATCGGAGATATATAAAGGGTAAAAATCTGACTGAATAGTGAATGGCGGGGAAATTTAATTTTAGCTTCCAACTCTTCCTTAGTTATTCCGCTTTCCTTAGCCTGTTCCAGAACCATTTGATCTTCAATATGTTCCTTGATGAATTTAAATTGACGATACATTCTTAAACCAGATGCACTCATCGCTAAACCAACGAACATTAAAATATAAATAATGAAAAAACCAATATTTTCTCCTGTAATTCCAGCCATGCTATCAGGAGTCGGAGAGTGCTTCCAAAAGAAATCCAAAAATGATGTATTAAATTTTATCATTTCTGCCATCATCTTAAGAAAATCATTCAATACCGCACTAATACCATCACCTTTGGCACCATGCTGCCACGCCAGATTAATCACAGAAACTAAAGTTGATAAAAAAGCGGGTACAAAAATAATCCAACCCAAGATCCGTTTAGCAATAGCAACATATCCAGCTTGTTGATAAGTCATTAACATTCCTCATTAACATAAACTATTTTATTTTTACTCAATGATAGCTGATAGCTCATAAGGAACCAACTTTAATCCTATTTGCAGATTAATACTCTTGTTTTTTCCAGAAAACTATTTCTTCTTTGTTATCAATCTATAACGAGATTTAAATCACAGAGATTGCTACAATCAAACCTTATCAATTATTATTATCACCATGAGAAATATGAGATGTCATTTTGTTTATCTATAGATGCAGCCATTTTTGATATGAGTAGTATTTATGTAAAATTTATTATTTAAAAATAAGTAATTACATCAAAAATATAACTTAGCAAAACCACAAATGCACACCTTGTTTCGGTGGTGCAATAAAATAGAACCTTGTATGACACCACCGAAACAAGGTACGCATGGAGATTTCAAAATGGGCACTCGTTTGTTCGAAAGTCAACGAATGCTTGTCTTTGTATGCCAGTACTCGCTTTCTAAAATCTAAGCTATAGACCATCTCATTTTATGCCTTGTCATCTTAGAGTTAGATAATATGTCATATTAATATGATTTAGCTATATCTCCCCGTTTACTGATCCCCAGTAATTTGATCCGGCCTCCCGTCCCCGTCTGTTTCGGCACCAATCCCAGATAGGCCGAAAATTCTCTGCCCGACCGGAACGCACGGGGATCGCCCATCGTGGCGATGGCGGCGGTCGCAATCAGCACACCAACACCGGGTATTTTCATAATCCGCTGGCAATCGGCATTCTGTTTTGCCCACGCTATTAGTTGTTTTTCCACCTGTTCAATTTGTTCATCGATTTCGTTCAAGCGGTGGTATTGTTCTTCAAGAAGACGGAGCAGGAAAGGTGCCAGTTTTTCCCTTAGCCGCTCAAGTACCTCCGGCATCGCTTTATCCAATGAGGTTCTGCCCTTATGCACAGTTTCACCGAACTCCAGTAGCAAACCATGCAGCGCATTGATTTGCGCGGTTCTGAATTTCACTAATTGGTAACGCATCCTATGTAACGACAGAATAGCCTGTTGTTCTTCGTTTTTGACGGCAACCGATTTACCGGGTTGTTGAACCGCCTGCCATATGGCTCGGGCATCCTGAACATCATTCTTATTTCCCATCCGGAATGCCCTGACGAATCGCGCCTGAAGCAAACGCACTTCATGCCCCAGTTTTCTCAATTCCCGTGCCCAGTAGTGAGCACCGCCACACGCTTCCATGCCAATCAGACAAGACTCGCGGTTACTGAAGAACGTTAAAAAATCCTGCCGCCGCAGCTGCCTATCAATAACTTCACCTGTGTATTCATCGACAAAATGAATTTGCATCAAATGTTTTGCAATATCGACGCCAAAAGGAGTAAATTTCATGAGTGGTTCCTCCAGTCATCAGGGAGCAACAGGCTCCCGCTTGTAGGCACTATAAGGCCGGAAATCTGCGAGGAACCACGCCTCATCTCTCAATTCCAGCACGGTGCCAAAGGTTCAGTGGTTGGGATGCGTTCATTACATTCTATAT
>NZ_LFCV01000036.1 GCF_001037465.1 Xenorhabdus khoisanae | reverse complement strand
GAATGTAATGAACGCATCCCAACCACTGAACCTTTGGCACCGTGCTGGAATTGAGAGATGAGGCGTGGTTCCTCGCAGATTTCCGGCCTTATAGTGCCTAAAAGCGGGAGCCTGTTGCTCCCTGATGACTGGAGGAACCACTCATGAAATTTACTCCTTTTGGCGTCGATATTGCAAAACATTTGATGCAAATTCATTTTGTCGATGAATACACAGGTGAAGTTATTGATAGGCAGCTGCGGCGGCAGGATTTTTTAACGTTCTTCAGTAACCGCGAGTCTTGTCTGATTGGCATGGAAGCGTGTGGCGGTGCTCACTACTGGGCACGGGAATTGAGAAAACTGGGGCATGAAGTGCGTTTGCTTCAGGCGCGATTCGTCAGGGCATTCCGGATGGGAAATAAGAATGATGTTCAGGATGCCCGAGCCATATGGCAGGCGGTTCAACAACCCGGTAAATCGGTTGCCGTCAAAAACGAAGAACAACAGGCTATTCTGTCGTTACATAGGATGCGTTACCAATTAGTGAAATTCAGAACCGCGCAAATCAATGCGCTGCATGGTTTGCTACTGGAGTTCGGTGAAACTGTGCATAAGGGCAGAGCTTCATTGGATAAAGCGATGCCGGAGGTACTTGAGCGGCTAAGGGAAAAACTGGCACCTTTCCTGCTCAGTCTTCTTGAAGAGCAATACCACCGCTTGAACGAAATCGATGAACAAATTGAACAGGTGGAAAAACAACTAATAGCGTGGGCAAAACAGAATGCCGATTGCCAGCGGATTATGAAAATACCCGGTGTTGGTGTGCTGATTGCGACCGCCGCCATCGCCACGATGGGCGATCCCCGTGCGTTCCGGTCGGGCAGAGAATTTTCGGCCTATCTGGGATTGGTGCCGAAACAGACGGGGACGGGAGGCCGGATCAAATTACTGGGAATCAGTAAACGGGGAGATACCTATCTGAGAACGCTGTTTATCCATGGAGCAAGGGTCGCCACCTTAACCACAAAAACGCCCTTACCATGGGTGACTGAACTCAAAAAACGACGGCCGGCCTGCGTGGCTATAGTGGGGATGGCCAATAAACTGGCTCGTACTGTTTGGGCTCTGGTAGCCCATCAGCGGGATTACCAAAAAGATTACGTCAGTGTCAGACCTCTTAATTAAAACCTGACACTGATTAATCTCAACATGTAATGACAAGGCTGAATGCAGAAAGATTGCTGAGGCAATAATAATGATGACAAAGACAGGTAAGACCGTGACTTGCTAAACCTGTATGGTCGCCAGAGCGTCAAGCTCGTCGGAGGAATGAGGAGCAAGCCAGCGGATTACATCGAGGCCCGCAGCATCGGCTGCAATAAGGCCGGATATAGAGCTGCAACCTACCGTCGATGTCAACATGATTTTTGTCTTGCAAACGGGATGCGTTCATATAG